>JAYUUX010000425.1:0-13266 GCA_043754645.1 Verrucomicrobiales bacterium
CAAGCCCTTACAGCCATCAATGCGGCATGAGGTGTCTCTTCGGGCGAGCTGCGGAGCAGCGATAGAAAGCAGCCACGGGCGTGAGCCTGTGGTTCGGCGAAGACGATGGGCAAGCTCCGGAGGAGCGGTAGAGGTTTTTCTGTCGCCCTTCCAGGGCTTTACCCGGTTGGGAAACCCAACCCACAGCTCACGCTGTGGGCTACGGTCTTCCGCACCTCCGGTGCTGGGAGGTCGCTGGCCGGTTTGATGAAGCTAGGCGGCCGAACTCCGCCGCTTGAAGTTCACGAAGAGGTTCTCCGGCATCATGGTGAAGGCGAGCTTCTCCCGGACCGGCCCGCGCCCGGGCGCCTTGGTCAGCGTGAAGCACCGGGCCATCATCGCCGTCACGGCCTTGATCTCCAGCATCGCGAGGCTGCGTCCGGGACAGAACCTCGGTCCGGCTCCGAAGGGCACGAAGGCCTTCGCGTTGTGCGGACAACCGGCGTGTTGCGCGCTGGCCAGCCAGCGTTCCGGACGGAACTGCGCCGCGCCGCCGAAGTGAGCGTCCTGCAGGGCGGGATGCATCGTCACCAGAATGATCGCCGTGCCGCGCGGAACGGAGACGCCCTTCAACTCCACGTCCTCGTTCGGTTCCAAGGAGAACAGCGGCGCGACCGGTTTGAGCCGCATGGCTTCGTGGGCCACCGCTTCGCCGTATTCGAGGGCGTCGAGCGACTGCGCCGTCTCGGTCAGTCCCGAGGCGTCGCTGTGCGTGTCGGCTTCGGCCTGAAGACGCGTCTGCATCTCGGGCAGATCGGTCAGGAAGTCGATCATCCAGGCAAGGCTGTTGGCCGTGGTGTCCTCTCCGGCGAGCAGCATGGTGATGACGTTGGCGAAGATCTCGGTGTCGGTGAAGGCCGCGCCGTCGTCGTCGCGCGCGGCCAGCATGGCTTCGAGGAAGTTGGTCGGGTGTTCGACGAGTTCCGGCTGCTTCGCGAGTCGTGCCCGCGTTTCGTCGACGAACTTGGCGATGATTTCGTGGATGGCTTTGAGCGAAGATTCGAGCGCGTAGTCGGATGGGAGACGGAGGAAACGCCAGTAGGCAAACGGCGCGTTGATGCGGCGGTTGAGCATCGGGAAGATGCGTTCGAGGTGCTGCTGGATGACGTCGCCCCCGCGTTCCAGCGTGTTCATGTCGTGGCCGAAGGCGAGGTTCGTCGTGGCGTCGACCGTGAAGCGCATCAGGTCGTCTTGAATGTCCACGTCCGCACCCCCGTCGGCCGCGCGTTCCCAGCGTCGACGCAGACGTTCCGTGAGGGTCCGCAGCACCGGGAAGAACGCCCGCAGATGCGCGGTGTCGAGCGCGCGGGCGGTCAGCCTGCGTTGCCGCTGCCAATCCTCGCCCTCGGAGGAGAAGACCCCGTGGATGCCCATCTCTCGGAAGACCGACTCGATCGTGTCGAGCCGCCGATAACGCTGTGGACGTTGCTTGAGGATTTCCTGGATCAACTCGGGCTCCGCCACGGCGAGGACCGAGCGCGTTCCCAGCCGGAAGGTGAATATCGTTCCAAACTCATTCCCCCAGCGCTCGAGCACACGGTGGAGCTGGTTGAGATCGAGTTGAAGCAGATTGCCGACGAGCGGCAGGCCCTTCGGACCCGGCAGGCCGGAGATGGTTTTGACGAGGGGGTTCATGGCAGCGGACCCGGGGTCAGACGATTCGGATGCTGAAATCACGTTCCACTCCGGTCCACCAGTAAGTCGGCGTCGATGCTACGGCGGCCCAAGCACGACCGGCTGCGGGGTTCTTGGCCAACGTGCAGAAAGTCTCCGTGAACCTTTTCCCCTCCTGCGTTGCTGAAGGTGTGTCGGCGCGGTCCAATCCTCCGACCAAGACGCCTTGCCGCAACCCATCGAAGACAACCGGTCCGACCAGGAGCTTGTCGCCGCCATCAACGCGGGCGATGGCGATGCCTTTGAGGCGATCTACTGGCGGCATCGCGACTGGGCGGCGGCCTTGGCCCAGCGCTTCACCGGCGACTCGGCGATGGTTCCCGACATTGTCCAGGAAGCGTTCCTCTACCTGCTCGGCAAGTTTCCCGGCTTCGCCCTGACGAGCCAGCTCCGGACCTTTCTTTATCCCGCCGTCCGCAATCTCTCGCTCAACGCCCGCCGGAAACTCATCCGCCTCCAGCCGACCGACCACGAACAGCTCGACCAGCATGAAGCGCCCGCCGCTTCCACCGCGCAGCCGTCCGACGGCCGGAAGGACGAGCTGCTGGCCGTGCTGCAAGGATTGCCCGAGGAACATCGCGAGACGCTCTGGCTGCGGTTTGTCGACGGACTGAGCCTCGCCGAAGTCGCGGAAACGCTCGATGTGCCCGTGGGCACGGTGAAATCCCGCCTGCACAACGCCGTCCGGATGCTCCGCGAAGATCCCCGCACAAAAAACTTCTTCGGCCCGTGAACCTTTCCACCCGCCCGTGTGCTGAATGACTGAAGCGCCATGAATCCCGCTCCCGACAACGAACCCGCCGACGAACCGCAACTGCCCCCGCGGTTGGCCGGGGCGTTCAAGGCGCTCGGGCATGGCCTCTTGGCGATTCCCGCGGAGACAGATGACGCGGTGCTCGAAGCGGCGCGGCGTAAGTTCAGGGTGATTGCCTTGCCGCCGGTCGCTCCGGTTCAGAAGAAGAGCCGTCTGGCTCCATGGCTCGCAGCCGCAGCGGCGTTGGCGCTGGGATTTGTGATTGTCCAGCAGCGGATGAATCGTCCCTCTGCATTGGCGATGCGGGCGGATGTCGATGGCGACGGCCGGGTGGACGTCTTGGACGCCTTCCAACTCGCGCGGCGTCTGGAACAGGGCGGAGCGGTGGAGCCGAAGTTCGATCTCAACGGCGACGGTGTCGTAGATCAAAAGGACGTCGACGTGGCGTCCGCGCAGGCCGTGGCGTTGGAGGTGGGACTGTGAAGAGGCTTCTCGTCATCGCTCTTCTGATGCTGACGTGCCCGATTGCCGGTGGAGCCGAGGCCTGGAAGACGACGCGCGGCGGCAAGCAGTTCGTGGCTGTCGATGTCTTCGTCGATTCGGGCAACCGGCCGCTGGCGGCGTATCAGCTCCGCTTCAAGGCCACGCAGGGCGACGTGAAGATCGTGGGCATCGAAGGCGGCGAACCGACGGCCTTCTCCAATCCACCGGCCTACGATCCGAAAGCCATGCAACGGGACCACGTCATCGTCGCGGCCTTCAGCACGCTCGCTGCGGAGAAGCTTCCAAGCGGACGCGTGCGGGTGGCGACGGTCCATGTGCAAACGAGCGGAACCAAGGAGCCCAAGTTTTCAGTCGAGCTGACCACGGCGGGAACCGTGGGCGGCGCCAAGATCAACGCAACGACGGACGCCAAGGAGAGGAATGCAGATGCGAAACAGTGAAACGAAGGGGAATGACGAAGGACGAAGGCCAGAGACCGAAGGAAGCCGGAACGCCGAAGCGCGAATGCGTTCTCTCCGACAGAGGACGCTCAGGATGCTTGCTGGTTTCGCAGCCTTGGTCGCCCTTTGGTTGGCTGGATGTGCCACCTACAAGACGCCGGGTGGCGTAACTCCTCTTCCCTATGGAAATTCGAGTATCAGGATGTGGACGCCTCCTGGTTCTTCACCACCTAGGAGACAAGCTGGTATCGATCTCGCACAGTTCGCATCCGACGAAGAACTCTGGGTCATCACCCGGCTACCGAAAGGAACCGCTTCCACAACGGATGACATTCCCGGTTCCGGCAGTCTCATGACCCGCGAAGAAGGCCGTGAGGTTCCGCTGCCGTTGAAGCATACCGACGTCAAAGCCGAGGTTGCCGGCTACATCGCCAGCGTCCGGGTCACGCAGCAGTTCCACAATCCCTACAGCGGCAAGATCGAGGCGGTCTACGTGTTCCCGCTCCCGGAGAACGCCGCGATCAACGAGTTCATCATGACCATCGGCAATCGCCGCATCCGGGGAATCATCCGCGAACGCGAGGAGGCGCAGAAGGTCTACGACGAGGCCAAAGCCCAGGGCTACACCGCGTCGCTTCTCACGCAGGAACGGCCGAATGTCTTCACCCAGTCCGTGGCCAACATCGAACCCGGCCACCAGATCGACGTTTCGATCCGCTACTTCCACACCGTGGCGCAGATCGACGGATGGTATGAGTTCGTGTTCCCCATGGTCGTCGGCCAGCGCTTCAATCCGCCGGGCTCGAAGAACGGCCTTGGCGCGGCGGCTCGTGGTTCGGCTGGTGCGTCGGGCCAGACGAAGGAGGTCGCCTATCTGCGTCCCGGCGAACGCAGCGGCCACGACATCTCGCTCAGCGTCGATCTCGACGGCGGAATGCCCGTTGAAGAGATCGTCAGCCGCAGCCACCGGATCCGCACCGACCGCCGTTCGCCGGAACACGCCGTGGTCTCGATCGACGCGGCCGACAGTTTGCCGAACAAGGACTTTGTCCTGCGCTACCGCCTGGCCGGCGACGCCATCAAGTCCGGCTTCATCACGCACCACGACCAACGCGGCGGCTACTTTTCCCTTCTGCTCCAGCCGCCCGCGCTCTTGAAGAACCTCCACCGCCAACCGCTGGAACTCGTCTTCGTGCTCGATTGTTCCGGCAGCATGAGCGGACGTCCGCTTCAGCAGGCAAAGGATGCCATTCAGGCAGCGCTCAGCCGTCTGGAACCCGGCGACACTTTCCAGTTGATCAACTTCTCCGAGAATTCTTCCCAGCTCGGCGGACGGCCCTTGGCCGCGACGCCCGCCAATGTCCGACGCGGTCTTGATTACCTGCACCGACTGAACAGCGACGGGGGCACCATGATGATCGAAGGCATCCGTGCGGCGTTGAAGTTCCCGCACGATCCGGCGCGGCTGCGTTTCGTCTGCTTCCTGACGGACGGATTCATCGGCAACGAAGTCGACATCCTCCGTGAAGTGGAGAAGAGCCTCGGCGACTCGCGCGTCTTTAGCTTCGGCGTCGGCTCGTCGCCGAACCGCTACCTGCTCGACAGCATGGCCAAGCTGGGTCGTGGTTCCGTCGCGTATCTCGGGGACAAGGACGAAGGCGCCTCGGTGATGAATGGCTTCTTCGACCGCATCAGCCATCCCGCCCTGACCGACGTCCGCATCGACTGGAACGGCGTGAAGACCGACGAAGTTTTTCCCAAGCGCGTGCCGGATCTCTTCGTGGGTCGGCCGGTGGCCATCTCGGGACGTTTCACCGGCGGCGGCAGGCAAACCATCCGCATCACCGGCAAGAGCGCCGGGCGCGAACTCGCGCTCGACCTCCCCGTCGATCTCGACAACACGGCCGTCGCCCACGAAGCGCTGCCGAGCATCTGGGCGCGGCAGAAGATCAGCCATCTGGCCAACGAGGGCATCCGCGAACAGAGCTGGTTGTTCGCCCGGCAGATCCGGCAGGTCGCGCTCGACTACAGCCTGATGTCGTCGTTCACGTCCTTCGTGGCTGTCGATGCCGCGCGCCAGACCGACGGCAGCTACGGCACCACCGTGCCCGTGGCCGTGCCGGTTCCTGACGGCGTGAAGTATCGGACGACGGTGCCGGAGTAGGCGGTGGCCATCATGGGAAACGACGACGGTGAAACGCCGCACAGGGGAGCATGGTTTGTCATCCATGCGAAACCGGAGGTCCGAATCGTTTGCGCAAATCGGGGCCAAAGGGGAATCGGCCCTTGCCCATGGACCCCGTTTTCGTGAGACGCTTCCTTGATGGTGATCGGCGGGTTGCCCCTGTTGGAACAACCCGGCCTCGCCCATCTGATCTCGCCTCCGCCCGATGTATGGCAGGAGGCGATCTTTTTTATGCGAAATGCCGTTGTTCCGTGTTCCGCGTTGGGTCCGGTTGGCCTCCGTGTCTCGATCTGGTTGCTCCTCGTTTCTTTCGTCGTGCCCCAGTTGCAGGCGCAGCAGCGGCCCCCGGAGATCCTGTGGGCCAGTCATCCGGACAACCGCGCCGTGGACGGCGTCAACTCGCCGATCACCTCCGTCTATCCCGGAGCCAGCGTGTCGGATGCCGACGGGAACATCTTCGTCACCGGCACGTTTAGCGGCGTGGTTTCCCTCGGAGGAAATTCCCTCACCAACACGGTGCCCGGCTTTACCGCGGGCGACGTGCTCCTGATCAAATACGCGCCCGACGGCCGGGCGTTGTGGGTGCGCCAGGCCGGCGGCAACTTCACCGACCAGGGCCGATCGCTGGCCGCCGACGGCGCAGGCGGTGTCTACCTGTCCGGGACGACCACGAGCGACACGGCATTCTTCGGGACCAATTCGATCAGTTCCGGGCTTTTCCTTGCGCGCTACGACGCCGACGGAAACTGCCATTGGGTCCGACGGGCCGGTTCGTGGCAGGAGACGTGGTCCTCGCCGGTGAACAGCGCCACCGTGCTGGACTGCGGACTGGCGGTGGATTCCGCGGGCAATCCCGTGGTCGGCGGACGGTTCAACGGCAATCCCATGTTCGGCGGCACGCGGGTCTTCTCCCAGTTCTCTCAGCTCATCCACACCAACGGCATCGTGCTCACGAACCGCACCCTCGCGCTGGCCGCGTCCACGGAGGACATCTTCTTCGCGAAGTTCAGCCCGGCGGGAAATCTCCTGTGGGCGACCAACCACGGCGGCACCAACGCGGAGTATGCCAGCGCCATCGCCCTGGATTCGGCGGACAACATCTACGCCTCGGGAGGCTACACGAAGAACACCGTCCTCGGTGGAACCCTCTACACCAACTCGATGTTCCTCGCGAAGTTCAGCCCGACCGGCGCACCGCTCTGGAATTCCAACCTGTCCGAGCCGACGAACAACAACACGGGCACGGCTCTGAGCGTCGCCGTCGATGCCTCGAACCGCGTGACGGTGGCCTTCTCGACGGCGATGCCCGTCTTCCGCCTCGGCACGAACTCGTTCACCAACGAGGTGCAGTCGCCGAACTTCAGCGGCGTCACGGGCAGCGGTCTGGCGCAGTTCAGTTCCGCCGGCGCGCTTCTCTGGATGAAGCGGGCTCCGTTCAACGTGAATGGAAACTCCGGCACCGTCGGCCTGTCGCTCGCAGCCGACAAGGCGAACAACCTCTACCTCCGTTCCGTGGCCAATCTCATGACGAGCCGGTTCGCCCTCGGCGATCCCGGCCTGTCGGTGCTCAAGATGCAGTGGGAGGGCGGCGAGCTGTGGACCAACACGGTGAAGAGCGTCCAGTTCCAGATGACCCTCGGAGACGGGCAGGGCGCCTCAGTCGGGTTCGCCACCCGCGGCCTTCCCGGCATCAGCGTCGCTCCCGACGGCCGCGTGGCCGTCATCGCCAACATCTACGGCGACCGCACGACTCCCGGCTACATCGGCTGGACCAACCTGCTGGCCTTCACCAACGGCACCGGCAACAACCTGCTGACCTACCAGATCGAATCGAACTACGCCGGCGTGCTCCCGCAGTTCGTCACGCAGCCGACCAACATGCTCTTCCAGCCGCCGCTGGGCTTGACGAACTACGCGCTGGCCCGCGCCTGGCCCGTGGCCGACTACCGCTGGTTCATGGTGAGCAACGGCGTCTCCGTCCGCATCGGCACGAACCAGTTGCTGACGCTGGCCTCGACCACGGTGACGAACGTCACCACCTACTTCGTGGTCGCCTCGAACCTCGTCGGCCAGTCGACCAGCAGCGTGGCGTTTGCCCAGCCGCTGCTCGCCATCCTGCCGTCCACGAATCCGACCAACTCCATCCTCCTCGGCGGTTCCGGCACGCTCTCCGCCAACGCCACCGGCACCACGGCGATCAGCTACCAATGGCGCTTCAACGGCACGAACATCGTCGGAGCGACCGCGCCCGCCCTCGTGCTGAACAACGTCGCGACCAATGCCAGCGGCCTTTACACCGTCGTCGCGTGCAATGCCTGGGGCTGCCTCACCAGCACTCCGCCCATCACGGTCCGGGTGATCCCGCCGGGATCGGTCGATGGCAACTATGTCACCTCGCTCACGGGGGAATACGGCCTCGCGCGGTTGCCCGATGGACGACTCCTCGGGGCGGGTGGCGGCATCTACCCGACTCTCTTCCGCGCTCTGACCAACGGCGCGTTCGACACGAACTTCTATCTCAAGCCTCCCGCTTCGGGTGGCACCTACGCCTGGTGGCGCACCGGCAACTTCGACCAGCAAGGCCCCCGCGCCTTCCTCGTGGAACCGGACGGCCGGATCGTGGTCGGCGGCAACTTCCCGGTCTTCTTCACTAACTATCCTTCGGGTAGTTGGGCCAGCGTCGGCAAGATGGTCCGGCTCACCGCCGATGGACTGCTCGACCGCGGCTTCAACGTCGGCGGCGGACCCTACGACCCGTCCGATGCCGTCGGCGTCTCGGGCATCAACGCCCTGGTCCGCCAGCCGGACGGAAAATTGATCGCGGCGGGATGGTTCCGGAACTTCAACGGCGTCGCCCGGACGAACATCGTCCGCCTTGAAACCAATGGCGCCGTCGATGCGACCTTCGCCGGACAGACCTTCGCCTACGGCAGCGACTACAACAACGTGGGCAACGCCTTCGCCCTCGCGCTCCAGCCCGACGGGAAGATTCTCGTCGGAGGAAACTGGCAGCGCGTCAGCGGACAGGACCGCCCCGTTCTCATCCGGCTGAACACCAATGGAACCCTTGACGAATCCTTTGTCGTCATGCGGGTGAAGACCGGTTCGTCCACCTGGCCTGCCAACGGATTCTGCATCGTCCAATCCATTGCCCTGCTGCCCTCCGGCAAGATCCTGATCGCCGGCAACGGCCTTCGTCTTGCCCAGACCGGCTACGACAACAACGCCATCTTCCAGCTCAATGCCGACGGCACTGTGGACACGAACTTCGTCGCGCAGGCGACCGGCGGCATGACCTCCTCGTCGGTCGTCGCGGTGCAGCCGGACGGAAAGATCCTCCTCGGTGGTTCGCCCACGGTGAACCGCTTCCTCGCGACCGGTGCGGCCGATCCCGATTGGAAGCTCGACCCCTCGTTGGCGTCCCCTAATACCTCCCGCATCATGATCGAACCCGGCGGCTACACCGCGCTGATGGCCGGCAATTACGGCATCAAACGCATCCTGCTGACCGTGGACACCGGTGCCGTCACGCCGCCGAACTTCCCGACCGGTTCCGCCATTCGCCTGCCGAACGGGCAGTTTGGTTTCACCACCTGCGGACAGATGGGGCAGACCCTCGTCATCCAGGGATCCACCAACCTTGTCGACTGGGTGTCGCTCCAGACGAACGTGGTCGGCTCCGGCTGCATCGACTTCATCGACACGCAGGCGCCGCTCATTCCGAACCGTTACTACCGGGTTGCCATCGTGCCGTGAGAGCCACCGCGGATCCTGCTCAGGGCTTCGTGGCCTTCAGCATCCGCTTCAGCTCGTCGGCCGGGTTCTCGACGAGCTTGGCGGTGACGGAAAACTGCCTCACGCGGCTGTTGGGGAGGCGGAATTTGAGATCGCGGAAGACGCGTTCGCAGACGGTCATCAGGCCACGGGCGCCGGTGTTCTCGCCGCTGGCCAGTTGCGCGAGCGCGCGCAGGCCCTCGTCCTTGAACTCGCAGCGGATGCCGTAGGCTCCGAACGCGCGTTCGTATTGGTGGATGAGGCTGCTTTCGCTCTTCCTCAGGACGTCGAAGAGATCGTCGGCATCGAGGCCGTGGCAGGCGACGCGCACGGGCAACCGCCCGACGAACTCGGGTTCCAATCCGTAGGTGACAAGGTCCGCCGTCGACGCCTGCTGGTAGAGCTGGTCGACGTTCTGGAGCTTGGCCGCCTTGGTCTGGCCCATGCCCATCAGCCGGTCGCGGATGATCTGGTCGATGCCGGAGAACGCGCCCGAGACGATGAACAGGATGTGGCGAGTGTTGATCACTTCCGGCGCCGCCGCCCCGCTGCCCCGCATCGCGGACATCGCGGCCTGGAGCTGGCCCGTCATGTCGTTCGGAGAAACGAGAGGAACATCCCCGTCCTCCATCAGCTTGAGCAGGTTCGTCTGCACGCCCCGGCCGGAAACATCGCGTCCGCCGCCTTCGCCGCGCGTCGCGAGCTTGTCGGCCTCGTCGAGGTAGATGATGCCGTGCTCGGCCGTCTTCACGTTGTTGCCCGCGCGCCGGTAGAGGTCGCGCACGAGGTCGTCGACATCGCCTCCGACGTAGCCGGTCTCACTGAACTTGGTCGCGTCCGCCTTCACGAACGGCACGCCGATGAGCTCGGCGGCGGACCGGATCAAGTGCGTCTTGCCCACGCCGGTGGGCCCGAGCAGCAGCACGTTCTGCTTCTGATAAAACGGTGCGGACAGGCCTTCCGTCGTCATGCGGACGTGCTGGAAATGGTCGCAGAGCGCGACGCTGAGGACCTTCTTCGCCTCGCGTTGCCCGATGACGAAGCGGTCGAGGTGCTTGGCGATCTCATGGGGCTTGAGGTTGAAGCTGAACTCCGCCGCCGGCGCGGCCGCGGTCTCGGCGACACCGGCCTTGGTCACGGCGTCGTGTTTCGACGCCTTGTGCTTCTTGAATTTCTTGGGCACGCCGGCCGTTACGGGACCGAGTGAGTGTGGATGGCCGGAAGTGGCTTCAATCATCGGCATAGGATGTTCGCGGGGAACCCCAAGGTCAAAAACTGCCTTCGCCCGTCGCCTCCGTGAATTGGCCCCGTGGTGTTGCTTGAGTTCGTGCGCGCCCGACGCTACCAGTCTCCGCGTCGTGAAAATCACCGCGCACACCGTTGTCTCGCAGCTCCGAACATGGGCCCTGGTCGAAGGCGTTTCGTATCTGCTTCTGCTCTTCGTCGCCATGCCGCTGAAATATCTGGCCGGTCAGCCGCTCGCCGTGAAGGTGGCCGGCATGGCTCACGGCGCGCTCTTTGTGGTTGTCGCGGTGCTGTTGGTTTTTGCGCTGGTCGTGGCGAGGTGGCCGGTCGGGCGGGCGGCGTTCGTGTTCCTCTGCACGCTGGTCCCGTTCGCGACGTTCCTGATCGACCGGCGGATGAAGGGCTACGAAGCCGAGGCCGGCCGATCCTGATCCCGCGGGTTGAAAGCGATCCGTCTCTGGTCCAGCGTCCGCCCATGACCCGCCGCGAATTCATCGCCTCCTCGGCCGTGCTTGCCGTTGCCACCGGCGCTTCCGCCCAGACCACCTCGTCCGCACGGCGCATGAAGATCGCGCTTACGCCGGGGAGCATCGGCGTGAACGTGAAGAACCAGGGGGAGCTGAACGACCTCGCGCACCGGCACAAGTTCGAGGCGGTCGAACCGATGCCCGGTGAACTCGCCGCCATGTCCGCGGATCAGATGGCCGCGATGCTCGGTGACCTGAAGGCGAAGAAGCTTGTTTGGGCCGCGGCGGGATTGCCCCTGGATTTCCGCGGCGAGGACGCTGCATTCCGTGACGGCATGGCCAAGTTGCCGGCGATCGCGGCCGGATTGAAACGCGCGGGGGTGGGCCGCATGGGCACCTGGCTTTCGCCCAGTCACGGCAAGCTGACCTACCTTGCGAACTTCAAGCAGCACGCCGACCGGCTGCGCGAGGCGGCAACCGTCCTGAAGGACAATGGTGTGCGGCTCGGCTTGGAGTATGTCGGCACCAGGCTGCTTTGGACCGGGAAGAGGTATCCTTTCGTCCACACCATGGCCGAGACGCGCGAACTCATCGCCGCCATCGGCACCGGCAATGTCGGGCTCGTGCTGGACACGTGGCACTGGTGGCAGGCGGGTGATTCCGTGGAGGACATCGCCGCCTTGCGACCGGAGGACGTCGTCAGCGTCGACCTGAACGATGCGCCCAAGGACGTCGACAAGGCGTTGCAGAAAGACAACGAACGCGAGTTGCCCATGGCCACCGGCGTCATCGATGCGGCTTCGTTCCTCAACCCCCTCCAGCGGATCGGCTACGACGGCCCGGTCCGGCCCGAGCCGTTCAACAAGGTCCTCAATGCGATGGATAACGACGCCGCGTGCGCCGCGTCATCCGCCGCGCTGCACAAGGCGATGGAGTTGGTTCGGCTGGGATGAGGCGCCCAATAGAGCCACGGCCTCGCCTTTGACGCGGTGACCGGTGACTGGGTAACGTGCGGAGCAATGGCAGATCCCTCACCGAAACCGAACGATCCCCTGCATGGCGTCACGCTGGAGACGATCGTGAACACGCTGGTGCAACGCCACGGTTGGAAGGGACTGGCCGACCGGATTCCCGTCCGGTGCTTCATGTTCAACCCGACCGTGAAATCCAGCCTGACCTTCCTCCGCAAGACACCGTGGGCGCGGCAGAGGCTGGAGGATTGGTATGCGTTGGAGACGCGAGATCCGCGTCGGTGAAATGAAGAAGGCGGACGACCTTGCGATCGTCCGCCTTGCGGGAAGTTGAAAAGGCAGGCGGGAAGCCCGCCCTGCTTTTAGTAGCGGTAGTGTTCGGGCTTGTAGGGGCCGTCGGCGGCGACGCCGAGGTAGTCGGCCTGGGACTTGGTGAGCTTGGTCAGCACGACGCCGATCTTCTCGAGGTGCAGGCGGGCGACCTCTTCATCGAGCTTCTTGGGCAGGCGATAGACGGTCTTCTCGTATTTGTCCTTATTCGCCCAGAGGTCGATCTGCGCGAGGGTCTGGTTGGTGAACGAGTTGGACATGACGAACGACGGATGGCCGGTGGCGCAGCCGAGGTTCACGAGGCGGCCTTCGGCGAGCAGGTAGATGCTCTTGTTGCCGGGAAGGTGGTAGCGGTCGTATTGCGGTTTGATGTTCTCGATGGTGACACCCTTGGTCCCCTTGAGCTTGTCGACCTGGATCTCGTTGTCGAAGTGGCCGATGTTGCAGACGATCGCCTGGTCCTTCATCGCGAGGATGTGGTCCACGGTGATGATGTCGCAGTTGCCCGTGGTGGTGACGTAGATGTCGCCGACGCCGAGGGTGCTTTCGATGGTGTTGACCTGGAAGCCTTCCATCGCGGCCTGGAGGGCGTTGATGGGGTCGATCTCGGTGACGATGACGCGGGCACCGTAGGCGCGGAGCGAATGGGCCGAGCCCTTGCCGACGTCGCCGTAGCCGCAGACGCAGGCCACTTTGCCGGCAATCATCACGTCGGTGGCGCGCTTGATGCCGTCGGCCAATGATTCGCGGCAGCCGTAGAGGTTGTCGAACTTCGACTTCGTGACCGAGTCGTTCACGTTGATCGCGGGAACGAGGAGCTTGCCCTGTTCGGCGAACTTGTAGAGGCGGTGGACGCCGGTGGTGGTCTCTTCGGAGACGCCGC
>JAYUUX010000426.1:0-1699 GCA_043754645.1 Verrucomicrobiales bacterium
CCGAAAGATGAAGACATTTTTGTTTCCCGTCGCCGCCGGGCTGTTGGCGCAGATGACCGTTGTCGGAGCCGAGACTAAAGCCAGGCCCGCAGGGCGGCCGCTCATGGACCTCGGACCGGCGGTCTCCTTCATCTTCAACAACGCCCCCACGAACCGCCCGCTCGGGATGCCCGACGAACGGCTCGTTCTCAAAGCTCTCAGCATCCGGCTGGGCACCAACGCCGGCGTGGCCTTCGACACGGAGCGGCTGCGTTACGCGGCCGGATGGACCGGCGGGTTCATCGACGTGCGGAAGAGTTCCATCCTCGCCAGCGCGCAGGGCAGCAGCCCGGTGTTCCCGATCGGCAAGAAGGTCTTCAGCACATCGCCATCCAGCGCGAAGCCGCCCGGAGCCAAATACACGGGCCACTACCTTCACGGCGATCAGGTCGTGTTGTCCTACTCCATCGACGGCACCGACATCCTGGATCTTCCGGGAATCGAAACGGCGGACGGAACCACGGCGTTCACTCGGACGCTGCTGATTGGAAAGTCTTCGGTGCCGTTGGAGATGTTCGTCTCCGAGAACTCGGCGGCCACCCTGCTGGTTTCCTCCGGCAGCGGCCGAATCGAAACCGACGCGGCCGGGCGGACGTTCCTGAAACTCCCTGCCCACGAAACACCGGTCCTGTTGAAGATCGGTCTTGGCGTCGGGCCGCTGGCGCTCGCCGCGCCGGTGAATCCGCAGGGCTTGATAAGCGGAGGCCCGGCCAGATGGCCCGCATCGGTGACGACGCAGGGCCGGCTGGGCGATGAACCCGGCGCCTACGTCGTCGATACGCTGGCGTTGCCCGAGGGCAATCCGTGGAACTCGTGGATGCGCATCTCCGCCCTCGATTTTTTCAACGACGGCCGTTGCGCCGTGTCCACGCTCAGCGGCGATGTCTGGATCGTTTCCGGCATCGACGCGGGTTTGCAGAAGCTGACTTGGAAACGCTTCGCCACCGGGCTCTATGAACCGCTCGGCCTGAAGATCGTCAACGACACCGTCCACGTCCTCGGCCGCGACCGGATCACGCGCCTGCGCGACTTCAACGGCGACGGCGAGGCGGACTTCTACGAGTCGTTCAACAGCGACCTCGGCGTGTATCCGACCTACCACGCGTTCGTCTTCGACCTGCACACCGACACGGCGGGCAACTTCTACTTCGTGGCCGACGGCAACATGGTCGATCCGTATCTCCCGAACCACGGCAGCGTGCTCAAGGTGTCGGCCGACGGATCGAAGATGGAGGAGTTCGCCCGGGGCTTCCGCGCCGCGAACGGCATGAGTGTGGGCCCGAACAACGAGATCACCTGCTCGGACAACCAGGGCCATTGGACGCCTTCCAGCAAGATCAGTTGGATCGAGCGCGGGGGCTACTACGGCTACGGCGGCGATCCGCGCCAGCCGAAGTTCGCGGCCTTCAACAAGGAGCATCCCCTGGAGCAATACGACGCGCCCTTGTGCTGGATTCCGATGAACGCCGACAACTCCAGCGGCAGCCAGGTCTGGGTGACGAGCGACCAATGGGGCCTGCCGCGCGGCTCGCTCCTGCACACGTCCTACGGCAAGTGCACGCTGTTCTCGGTGATGTATGAGGACGTGGGCGGGCAGAAGCAGGGCGGCGTCTGGCAGTTCCCGCTGAAGTTCAGCTCGGGCATCATGCGGGGCCGGTTC
>JAYUUX010000427.1:0-9298 GCA_043754645.1 Verrucomicrobiales bacterium
GGCAATTCAGGCCTTCCGCCGGCGGGCCAGATTGCCTTGTTCCTTGACCATGGCCACGAGTTCCCTGGCCTGCGCTGCGGTCAAGAGCGGGGCCGGCAAGTCGGAGGCGACGGCCCAGCCGACATCCGCGACGAACCGGCTCCGGCCGGTCTCGGCCGAGGTGAACTCGCGCACGGTGAACTGAAGGCCGTCGATCCGCGTCTCGTAGCTTTGCTCGAGTTCGCGGGTCCCGCCCTCGTGCGTCACCTGCCGCCAACGCCAGAGGAAGGGGTTGTGGTTGCGGACGAGTTCGAGGATGTCGTCGAAGGACAGGACGTCCGGCGGCTCGTCGGCGAACAACGGCTCCCGCGCTTCCGCCCGAAGGTCGTTCAGGCACTGGCCACGTATGAGGCGGAACAACTGGCTGATCTCCACGCCCGATGCCGCACCGATCTCCGTTGCCCGCTGATGCATGGATTCGACGCTGAAATTGAATTCGACGATGCCGCGTTCCTCCGAACCGGCGGCCACCGGCCATCGGTCGCATTGGCAACGAAGCCGGACGAGCGTTCCGGCGTAGGGACAGTGGGAAATGAATTCGGATCGGAGAATGGTCCGGCCGGCCGTGGCGGCAACATCAAGCACCTCGCAGGTCCATGACAGCTGCTCCACCGCTCCTTGCCGGAGGAAGTGGACCAGCGACCCGGCCAGCTTGGCTCCCGTTCCCATCATGCCCGACGCTACCAGACGGCGGCGGCTTGCGAAACGGCGACGTGGCGTAACACCGGCTTCCTTCCAGACGCCCGCCGCCCGACGAAGCGGCCATGGCGTTCCCGGATTAAAGATGGCAGGGTCCGCCGTCGGCGAATGGCTCCCTCCGTCCAGAACCAGCCATTCGCGTGGACGCCATCATGCCGCACCGCTCCAACTACACCGCCCATGTCGGCCGTCTGGCTGCTCGATTCCTGCTGGTCGTTTTGGGCTGGCTGGCGCTTCCGGAAACCAAAGCCGCGTCCATCACCAACCCCATCGTCGCCTCCGGGGCCGACCCGTGGATCGTGGTGCGGCCCGACGGTTCGTATCTGTTCACCTCCACCGCTGATCGGCGCGTGGAACTCCGCACCGCGAAAACCCTGGGCGGGCTCGGTGCCGCAAAACCGCACGTCGTCTGGCGTGCGCCGGAGAAGGGACCGAACAGCCGCGACGTCTGGGCGCCGGAGATCCACGCCGTCGGAACCAACCGCTGGGCCGTCTACTACACCGCCACCACCGAGGACGCCTCCGACTCCAATCGCCGCATCTTCGCCCTCGAATCCCGCACCGCCGATCCCTTCGACGAATGGCGCGACCGCGGCAGGATCGCCGTCGCCGGCGACGACCACTACGCCATCGACGGCTCGCTCCTGCGTCAACCGGACGGCTCGCTCTACTTCATGTGGTCCGGCCGCGAACGCAGCGAGCGCGGCCCGCAATGCGTCTACCTCGCGAAGATGTCGGACCCTTGGACGCTTGTCGGTCCACGCGTGAAGATCTCCCAGCCCGAGCACGCCTGGGAAAAGCACGGCTGGGAAGTGAACGAAGGCCCCGAAGCGCTGCGACATGGCGACCGGCTCTTCATCGTCTTCTCCGGCAGCGGCGGCACCACGCCGAACTACTGCCTCGGCCTCCTGACCCATACCGGCGGCGATGTGCTGGACGCGAAAAACTGGCGCAAGTCACCCGAGCCCGTGTTCATCGGCGACCTGGACCCGGCCGGAAAGGTCTTCACCGTCGGGCACAACGGCTTCTTCAAGTCGCCCGACGGCACCGAGGACTGGATCGTCTACCACGGCAAGGACGTCTTCGAGAACCACTGGCGCAACCGCACCGCGCGCGCCCAGAAGTTCACCTGGAACGCCGACGGCACGCCGCACTTCGGCCGGCCCTTGGCCAGGGGCAGCGTCGTGACCGCGCCTTCGGGCGAGGCTCCGTAAGCTGACTCACTTCGGACCGCGGCGGATCAACCGGATCGCATCCAGCCGCAGACGAGCCGCAGCGAGGTGCCGGTCGAGGGCTGCCTTCTGCTCGACGAGCAATGCGATCTCCTCGGGACGGACGCTGGGGTTGACCTTCTGAAGTTCGCGGAGCCGCGTGATCTCCTGCTCCAGTCGGGTCGCGGCCGCCTTGCGGGCTTCGGCGATCGTCGCCGGTGCCATACGTTCGGCGAGCGCGGTGGATTTCTCCAGCAGGGCGGGCATCAGGTCTTCGCGGAACTCCTCCTGGTCGATCAACGGATACGCGTCGCCGTTCTTCAGGTGCTGGCGCACGGCCTCCGTCGAAAGCGTCGTGCCGACGTCGTCGCCCCGATGATCGACCAGCACACGCAGGGGCGTGGGCGGGAGAAACCGGTCCACATGGAGCGAGGGCGGCGCAATGCATTCGAGGACGTGGACGGTCTCGACGTAGATGCCGGCGGCCTTTGCATCGGGCCATTTGGCGAAGCTGCTGTTGCCCTTCTCGGAGCCCAGCAGCAGATCGAGCGCGCCGGTGACGAGCGGATGATCCCAGGTCAGGAACTGGACGTCCTCGCGGGAAAGCGCCTTTTGCCGGTCGCAGGTGACGGTCATGCCTTCGGCCGGAAGTCCGGGGAAAGAATCGGCGAAGACCCCGGCGGAACCCAGCTGGTAGGTGCGCGCGCTCAACTGCTCGACGTGGATGTTGAAGTGGTCGAAGACCGAAACCATGAAGCGCTCCAGCGTCGTATCGGCGTCGCGCAGGGAAATCTCCTTCACCAGACGGGCGGCGGATTCAGGCCGGAAGGAATTCAGCTCCAGCAGGCGATCTCGGCCCTGCTCCAAGCGTTCGGTCAGTTCCCGGCGCGCCACGACCGTTTCCTCGATGAGGCGCGCCAAGGCCGGGCGGGACACCGCTTCGTCGTCGGAGAACTCCAACGCGAGATCGTGGACGCGCGGGCCGAAGCGCTCGAGCAGTTCGCGCCCGCCGTGGAGGTTTCGCTCAAAGGAGCTCAGTCCCTCGTGGAACCACCGCGCCAATACTTCCTGCGCGCTGCCACGGACGAACGGCACGTGGACGCGAATCTCCGACGTCTGACCGATGCGGTCGAGCCGGCCGATGCGTTGCTCGAGCAGTTCAGGATCGAGCGGCAGAACGAAGAGAACGAGATGGTGGGCGAACTGGAAGTTGCGCCCCTCGCTGCCGATCTCGGAGCAGAGGAGAATGCGGACACCTTGTTCATCGGCGAACCACGCCGCGTGGCGATCCCGTTGGACGAGCGTCAGGCCTTCGTGGAATGCGGCCATCTTGACGGTGAGCCGGCGGCGCAGGGCGATGTCGAGCTCCTCCACCTTCGCCTGCGTCCGGCAGATGAGCAGGATCTTTTCGTCGCCCAGGCTGCGGAGCAATTCGGCCAACCAGTCCACGCGCGGATCCTTTGCGAAGTCGGGCTCGAAGTATTCCGCCGCGCCGGCGTCCGTGTCGGCGGTGAACTCTTCTGCCAACGCGTCGAGCAGCCTCGTCGTGTCCGCCCCGGCTTCCAAGGTGTGCAGACAGGCGATGCGCCGGGGGAATCCCGTGATCGTCGCCCGGGTGTTTCGGAACATCACGCGGCCCGTGCCATGGCGGTCGAGCAGGTCGGAAAGCAGGGCATCTCGAGCCGTTGCGGTCAGTGGGACCGGCGCCTCGCCGGTCTGAGTGCTCCGGGCGCCCCCGCCCGGAGCCTGCCTGCGGGCGGGGGCGCCCGCAGAACCGGCACAGGCGGGGGCGCCTGTGCCACTATCAGTGCCTGTATGTCCTAGGATTCGTCCAAGCAGCGCGGTTTCTTCCGCAGTGAAACTTGCGCCGCGCACCAGTTTGTCCGCAAGGCGGGCCACATCGCGGTAGCTCTCCGCCTCTTGGATGAATTCACCCAGATCGTGGAACCGAGCCGGATCAAGGAGCCGCAAGCGCGCGAAGTGGCTGGCCATTCCCAACTGTTCCGGCGTCGCGGTCAGCAACAGGAGACCGGGCGATTTCTGGCCGAGGGATTCGACCACCGCGTAGTCACGGCTGACCGCGTCCGGTGACCAGCCGAGATGATGGGCTTCATCGACGACGACCATGTCCCAGCCGGCATCGAGCGCCTGCTGGAGCCGCTTTTCATCGCCGATGAAGAGGCTCCGGCTCGCGAGGATGAACTGGTCGTCGAGAAACGGATTGGCCTCCGGATTCGTCGCCTGGATCGCGGCGCAGCGCGGTTCGTCGAAGATGTGGAACCAGAGATTGAACCGCCTCAGCAGCTCGACGAACCACTGGTGCACCAGCGAATCGGGCACAAGGATCAGCGCGCGTTGGGCGCGTCCGGTGAGGATCAGTCGATGGAGTATGAGGCAGGCTTCGATCGTTTTGCCCAGGCCCACTTCATCCGCCAGCAGCACGCGTGGCAGGAGCCGCCCGGACACTTCCGCCGCGATGTGGAGCTGATGGGGGATCAGATCGATCCGGCCACCGACGAACCCGCGCACGGACGATTGCCGGCGACGATGCTGCTGCCTCAAGGCGGCAAGGCGCAGGTCGAAGAGTTCGGTCGGATCGAGCTGCCCCGCGAGAAGGCGTTCCTCGGGTTTGTCGAAGCTGATGGCATCGTTCAGGTCGGCCTCGGTCAACTCGCGACCGGCGCATCGGTAGTGCAGCAGCCCGGAACGCTCCGTGACCGCCTCGACGGCGAGGGAGCGGCCCTCCTGGTCGCGGATCGTGTCGCCGACGCGGAAGCGGACGCGGCGGAGCGGTGCGTTGTCGGCCGCGTATTCGCGCGTCTCGCCACTGGCGGGAAAGACCACGGTGACCGTGCGGCTGGACAGCTTGAGCACGGAGCCCAGGCCGAGCTCGGGCTCGCTGTCGCTGATCCAACGTTGGCCGGGATGGAAGGCATTTTTCATCAATCGGGAGGCCGAGCCTACGCGGCCTGTCCGCAATTTGAAAACAGCGGACCGCGTAACACTTGGCCGCCGCTGACGTCATCACTTTGGGACCATGTCCTCGGACCACGATTTGCGACCAGCTTGGCCTGCTACTTTTCGGGCTGACACCGGCATTGGTTTTGGTCGGATGTCGGACGCTCCTGAGACCTCAAACACCGCGCCCTTATGACCACCGATCGCCCTCGATGCTTGCGGGATTCCCATCTCCTGTGGCTGCTGCTTCTCCTGCTGAACCTGCCCGGGTTGGTCCAGGCGGCGGCGAAGCCGAACGTCATCGTCATCCTCGCAGACGATCTCGGCTACAAGGACCTCGGAGTCATGGGAACTCCCGACATCCTGACGCCGCACCTCAACTCGATCGCGACGAACGGCATCAGGTTCACCAGCGGCTACTCGACCTGCCCGATCTGCAGCCCATCGCGCGCTGGACTCATCACCGGCCGCTACCAGCAGCGCTTCGGCCATGAGACGAATCCGGGACTGGACCTGGAACTGGTGCCGCAGTTCGGCCTGCCATTGAGCGAATCGACCATGGGCAACCGGATGAAGTCGCTTGGGTATGCAACCGGCTGGATCGGAAAGTCCCACCTTGGCGGAGTGACGAACCTCTACCACCCGCTGAAGCGCGGGTTCGACGAGTTCTACGGCTTTGTCGAAGGCCACCACAGCTACACGGACAACTGCGACACCAACGACCCGGATCCGATCCTCCGGGGCTACCAGGCGGTCTGTGAAACGAACTACCTCACCTACGCATTCGCCCGGGAGATCACGAACTTCATCAGCCAGCACGCAAGCGAGCCTTTCTTCATCTACGCACCGTTCAACGCGGTCCACACTCCCCACGGCGCAACCCCGGGGCTTTACGCCCGCATCTCGACGAACAGCTACCCGGACCCGAATCGCCGCACGATGGCCGCCGTGCTGGCCGGCCTCGACGACGCGGTGGGTGCCATCCTGGAAAAGCTCCGCGCGCTCAACCTGGAGACGAACACCCTGATCTTCTTCACCAGCGACAACGGAGCACCGACCCCGGGCAACGGTTCCCTGAACACGCCCCTCCGCGGCTATAAGACGGACGGATACGAGGGTGGAATCCGCGTGCCTTTCCTCATGCAATGGCGCGGCGTCCTGCCGTCGAACGCCGTGGTGGATGCGATGATCAGTTCGCTCGACATCCTGCCGACCTCCGTCGCCGCGGCCGGAGGGACGGTGCCGCCCGCATGGCAGCTCGACGGATACAACATGCTTCCCTACCTCACGGGCCAGACGACGACCCCGCCGAGGACCAACCACTTCTGGCGGCTGGAAACCGACGGTCTCACCCAGCAGGGCGACTCGGCCGACGGCATCCGTGCCGTCAGGTCGGGCGACTGGAAGCTCATCAAACCGAGCACGGCGGCGACGTGGGAGCTCTACAACGTAGTGGTCGACATCAGCGAGCAGACGAATCTCGTCAACGCCCGGCCCGACCTCGTGCGGAATCTGATGGTCCAATACGAGCAATGGGACGCCCAACTCGGCCGTCCGCGCTGGGCCTACAATGACCTCTTCTACGCGACGCCGTCTTTCATCCCGGAGGATTTCGGTATCGGCGCGACCAACGTCTCCTATCTCGCGCCGGAGTTTCTTCCGGGAAGTTCCCAGTTCGTTTTTCAGGACGGGTTCAACCAGCTCTGGCGCGGGGCGATCGATCCAAGGACTGGCCGGCTGGTTTCGGAGAACGGGCAGGATCTGCTGATCGATTCGGGACTGACCCCGCTGACCAATCCGGGGAACGGTCCCGACTGGGGCGCCTCGGCCACCGGATCGGCCGTCTTCTACAACCGCACCACCCCATCGGGTCGTCGGCAGATCTGGCGCGCCCGGATTGACGGAAACACGGTCACCACGAACCAGATCACGGCAAGTTCCACCGACGAGGCTTTCAGCATCCGGGCAAGCCAGGAGCCTGCCAACACGTCGACACGGCTTCTGTTCGAACTCGGAAACGCCGCGCTTTCGGCAAGGTCTTGGGCCAATGAGACGGCGCCCGCCAGCGTCATCGGTCTGCCCCGGCACGCCGGCAGTTCCCAGAATGGTCGGTGGCTTCCGGGCGGAATCGACCTGGTCTACGGCGGAATCCCTCTGCTTCAAACGACATCCCAGGTCGTCCGCTACTCGACAGCCACCCAGACCGCGACCGTCCTGACGGACGAGGCCAGCAACAAGGCGGACGTATCGGGCTTCCTTGCTCCCGAGTTCGGCGGCGAACTCTGCTACGCCGCCGTGGTGGATCGCGAGGCCATCGCCGTCTATCGGGACCTGCGCAACAACACCAACGGCTACTTCACCCGCGTCGCGACGCTCACGCTTCCGACCAACGCCACCCAACGGTTCATCTATTCGATGGAGCCGCTTCAAGGCCTCAGGGGATTCAACGGCATGAGCTACTTCTCCTGCGTCGCCTACCAGAACAACGATCCGCAGAATCCGGGCGACGCCGCCATGTGGTTGCTCGGGCTCGGGCCGGACACGAACAACATCATCGCCCGCCGCGTGGACGAAGGCTCCTACCTGAACACCCTCGTGGCGGATCGGCGCGATCCGAAGACGTTCATCGGCGAACGGGAAGTCTTCTTCTACTACACGGTCTTTGAAGGATCGAAGCCCGCTCAACTCCGCATCGCCAAGACGGGCCTGACCTTACCGGACCGCCAGCTGCCTCCCAGCGGCTTCACGAGCCTTAAGCTCACGGGTGATTTCGCTTCGGGATCCACCAATGGCGGCGGCCAAGTCCTCGGCGGCACCGAACTGATGTCCCTCGCGGCGCACAAAGGCGTGCTGTTCGCGGGCACCGGCAGCCGCATGAACCAGCCGTATCCGGCGAACCCGGTCGTGCTCCGCGACGACTGGATCGGCGCGCAGATCCTCTTCAAGGACACACCCGCTTCACCGTGGCGCGTCGACCCCGCGATGCCGTCGATCTTCCGGAAACACATCGCCGTGGACGCGCTGGTCGACTTCACGTTCACCACGCGCGCCGACGGAAGCGTCCTCCCGACTCCGGCCAATTTCCTCGTCGCCGGCCTGAGCGACATCACGACGAACGGCGCCACGGTGGCCAGTGCCCGAACCCGCATCGACGCCATCGGCGGTGAATGGGAACACTCGACCGTCGCAATCTCGACGGTGCCGGCCAACGTCATCAGCCTTGGCTCGCACGTCGACCGTCTCACCAATGGCGCCCACCATATTTTCGCTGGATTGGAGAACGGCGAGATCTATCGGGGCTCCTACGATTCCACCGCGACAGGCCGCATCGCCTGGGCGTCCGGTTCGGTCGAACTGACGAACATGGGGCCGGTCACGGGCTTTGCGGAGGCCAACGGATTCCTCTACGCCGCGACGAGCCTCCGCCAGTCGAACAGCAACGCGCCGATCAACGGCGGATTGTTTGTCCGCACGGACAGCAACGCCGTCTGGCGCCTCGTCTACCAGTGGCCGGCTCCGCCGAATACGCACTCCGCCTCGGCCCGCGACCGCGGCTTCAGTGGCCTGACGGCGGTTCCCGATCCGTTCGGCGAGGACCACCAGGTGCTGATCGGCGGCCGCAGTTGGGCCGGGCTGATCGAACGGATCGATCCCTCGAAACGCCACGCCGCCACCGTCGAGCTCGATGTCCGCGACTTCTTCGCCCGTCTGTGGAACGACGACCGGGTGCGGCAAAGCTCGGTGTCCGTCGCCTACACCGGCTTCACGCCCGCGACAGATCCTGTCACGGGCAAACCCGTCCACCTCGTCGGCGTGTGGATTGAACATCCGGACACCAATGCGGCGTCGCTCAATGGATCCCACTTTCTCATCCGACATGGAGACGGAACCTATGAGCCCGCCGACATTGGACCGTTCTCCCGTTCTCTTTCCTCCGACCAAAGCCTCCGCGCCACACGCGCCATCGCGGTGTCTCCGTTTGCCGAGGACGAGGGGAATGTCCTCTACTTCGGCGGCTACGACGCCGGATCGACCGTTGCGACCAACACGGCATGGATCGCGCGTGGGAGCTGGGATTCCTGGCCGGAGTTGAAGATCAGCAATCCCGGCCCGTCCGGCATCCAGCTTGCCTGGCCGATCACGCAAGGCGGTTGGTTGCTGGAAACGAGCTCGTCGGTCGATGCTCCGGCACCGTGGTCATCGGTCCCGGGCCTTGCCACTCGAGGTCTCACCGAGCAGTTGATCAACGTCGTTCCGCCTTCGACGAACTCGTTCTATCGACTCCGGAAACACTAGGGAACCGCTGAATAAAGGACTGGCTCGAGGCGGGCTTGGTTTTCCGAGGGTCTGGCGGTCAGGACGGAGGATGTTTTTCGGCGGCGAGCGGGCCT
>JAYUUX010000428.1:0-3965 GCA_043754645.1 Verrucomicrobiales bacterium
ACTCAGGGCGGCGACTTCCGGGTCGCCGCCATCCAAGTTTCCCGTCAGATGGGTAGTTGATCCGGCCAAACCAAACCGCGTCGCCGTGGTCGTCTCCGGCCTTACGCACGCGATGCTGGCGGACTTGGAGAAACCGGGACGAACTGCGGCGCAGTGGGGAAAGATCCTCTCGGTCGGCGTCGCGGGTGGAGGTGTTGTGAATCCGATGCTCGGCTCATACGCGGTCGCGGAAGGAACGCTCCGGTTTGAGCCGCAGTTTCCACTCGATCGCGGGGTCAGATACTCCGCGCAGTTCCAGCCGCTTGGATTGGGAGGACACCGCCTGTCGGAGACGATTGCCCCGGTTGGCTTTCAGTTGCCCGCCGTTTCCCACCCCCCCGCCACCGTCGTCCGCCAAGTCTATCCCAGCGCCGACGTGCTGCCGGAGAACCTGCTGAAGTTCTACCTCCATTTCTCCGCGCCCATGCGCGGCGGCGACATCTACCGGCACATCCATCTCCGGAACGAGGCCGGCAAGGACATCGAGCTCCCGTTCCTCGAACTCGGCGAGGAACTGTGGAATCCCGCGATGACCCGGCTGACGCTCTTCATCGACCCGGGCCGGATCAAACGCGAGGTCAAGCCGCTCGAAGAAGTCGGACCCGCCCTGGAAGCCGGCAGACGCTACACGCTCGTCATCGACCGCGCCTGGGCCGACGCCAACGGACAGCCGCTGAAGGAAACGTTCCGAAAGACGTTCAAGGTCGGACCGCCGGATCGCGACCCGCCGGATCCGAAGCTGTGGAATTTGAAACCGCCACAACGTGGTTCGTCGAAGCCGCTCGTGCTTTCGTTCCCCAAGCCGATGGACCACGCCCTCGCGCAACGCATGATCCGCGTCGTGGTTCCCCCGGGGGAACTCGTTGCGGGCGAGGCCGTGCTGGAGGACCAGGAACGCCGTTGGCGCTTCACTCCGGCCCAGCCCTGGAAGGCCGGTCCGCACGTGATCCTCGTGCAGACCACGATCGAAGACCTTGCCGGAAACAACATCGGAAAAGCGTTTGAAGTAGATCTTTTCGAGAACGTCCAACGCGGGCTTACCAACGCCGTTGTCCGCCTTCCCTTCGAACCGGGAGAACGATGATCGCGGACTTCATCCGTCGGGTTGCGTGAAGGCATCGACGGAGCGACGATTTGCGGGTAAGCCGTCCAAATGACTTTGTTCCGATCCATTTTGATTCCGGCTCTCTTGCTTGCCGCCACCGCGGCCGGAGCCGCATCGGCTGACAAGGTGTCTCTGGAACTTGAGAAGCGTTTCGATGGCACCGTCCGGCCGTTCATCGGGACCTACTGCCTTGACTGTCATGGCGCGGAGAAACCGAAGGCGGACTTTGATCTCAGTCCCTACGACAACCTGAAGGCGGTCGTCCGCGATCACGCCCATTGGGAAATGGTCCTGGAGAAGCTCCAGATCGGCGACATGCCGCCGAAGAAGGCGAAGCAGCATCCGACTCCGACTCAGAGCCAGGCGGTCGTCGCGTGGATCCAGGAAATGCGCCGGCACGAAGCCGCGAAAAACGCCGGCGATCCCGGCCCGGTCCTCGCCCGGCGCCTGAGCAACGCCGAATACGATCGCACCATCCGCGACTTGACCGGCGTTGACCTGCGGCCGACCAGGGAGTTTCCCGTCGATCCGGCGAACCAGGAAGGGTTCGACAACTCGGGCGAGTCGCTCGTCATGTCCCCGGCGCTTCTCAAAAAATATCTGGGCGCCGCCCGGATCGTGAGCGAACACGCCGTTCTAAACCTGGACGGCCTCGCCTTCGCCGGCCATCCGATGATGGTCCATACCGACCGCGACAAATACGGCACGCTGCGGATCGTCGATTTTTACCAGCGGCAGCCAACGGACTATGCGGACTACTTTGCGGCGGCGTGGCGTTTCAAAAACCGGGCGGCGCTCGGCAAAGCCCGGGCGACCTTGGCCGAAATCGCGGCCGAGTCGAAGGTCAGCGCGAAATACCTGGCGACCGTCTGGGACGCGCTGAACGCCAGGGAGGACGTCGGGCCGATCGCCAAGCTCCAAGGCTTGTGGCGCGCCTTGCCTGCGCCCAAGCGCGGGCAACCTGCCCCCGACGTGCGCAAGGACTGCCAGACGATGCGCGATTTCGTGGTGGCGTTGCGTGGGAAGATCATACCGGAAGTCCCCAACCTGAGCGGGCCCGGGATGAATCCGAGCGCGCAGGCTCTGGTGCTTTGGAAGAACCGGCAATGGGCGGCCAACCGGCGCACCTACGATCCCGATCTCCTGCAGGTGGACGGGGTGGTTAAGCAGGTGGTCAACAAGGGCAAGGAGATCGCGAGCTACAATGCAAAAAAGGTGAAGAGGAAGGCGAGGGAGGCCGACGCCGATCTGAATGTGCCCTCCGATCCGGCATTGAAGGCACGGCATGAGGCTGCCTTCGCCCGGTTTGCCGCGACTTTCCCCGATTCCTTTTACGTGAAGGAGCGCGCCCGTTCGTTTGTCGATCCCGAGGAGGAGAAGGCCAACGGCAACGTCGGGCGCCTCCTGAGCGCCGGCCTGCACAACCAGACCGGATACTTCCGCGACGACGGTCCGCTCTACGACATGGTCCTCGACGAAAAGGGGCGCCGTGAACTCGACCGGCTTTGGGACGAATTCAACATGATCGCGTCGGTGCCGCAGAGGATGCACCAGAGCACGGTCTACTTCGAGCGCACCGACTCGCGTTACCTCAGCGACGCCGAGTTCGATTTCGCCCGTGCCGAAGACAAGGACTGCACCACCGAGGCGAAGGTCAAGAAGCTGGCGGAACTCTACTACGCCAAGGCCGTCCGCGGCGGTGCAAGCGCGGCAACCCTTGCGGCCATCAAAGAACACTTCGACCGGGTGCCCGTTGAAATCGCCCGCATCGAAACGATGGAGCGCGAAGCGGAACCCAGACACCTCGAGGCCCTCGTCCAGTTCGCCCAGAAAGCTTTCCGGCGTCCGCTGGCTCCCGGGGAACGCGACGGGTTGCTCGCGTTCTATCGGACCTCGCGCGACAAGGACGGGCTGACGCACGACGATGCGGTCCGGGACTGCATCGCGAGCGTGCTGATGTCGCCGAGCTTCTGCTACCGGGTCGACCTGGCGGAGGCGTCCGGCAAGATGAAGTCCGCCGCGGCGAAAACCGTTTCCCGCGCAACCAGGGGAAATCCTGTCCAACCGGGCGGTGCATTGCCGTTGTCGGACTACTCGCTGGCCAGCCGCCTGAGCTACTTCCTCTGGTCGAGCGCCCCGGACGAAACGCTTCTGGCGCGGGCCGCGGCCGGCGACCTGCACCGGCCGGAAGTCATCGCGGCACAGGCCCGGAGGATGTTGAAGGACGACCGGATTCGGGGATTCGCGGTGGAGTTTGGCGGGCACTGGCTCGACTTCCGGCGCTTTGAGGAACACAACGCCGTCGACCGCCAGCGGTTCCCCGGCTTCGACGACGAACTGCGCCGGTCGATGTTCGAGGAGCCGGTCCGCTTCATCCTGAACACGGCGAGGGAAAACCGTCCGGTGCTGGAGTTCCTCGATTGCGACTACACTTTCGTCAATCCAGCCTTGGCCAAACACTACGGCCTGCCGATCCCGAGCGTCGCGTCCAACGACTGGGTGAGGGTCGAGGACATCGGCCGGGTCGGCCGTGGCGGACTTCTTTCCATGTCGGCTTTCTTGACGGCCAATTCTCCCGGCCTGCGCACCAGCCCCGTCAAACGCGGCTACTGGGTCGCCCGTCGTGTCCTCGGCGAACGCATTCCGCCCCCTCCCGCCTCCGTCCCGGAGCTTCCGGCCGATGAATCCAAGCTCGGCGAACTCACCCTTCGCGAAACTTTGGCCAAGCACCGCGCCGACGTGAGCTGCGCTGGATGCCACCAACGGTTCGACTCGCTCGGGCTGGTGTTCGAGGGGTTCGGCCCGGTTGGCGAACTTCGAA
>JAYUUX010000429.1:0-5341 GCA_043754645.1 Verrucomicrobiales bacterium
TTTGAGAGCACATGCGGCCGCCGCATTGCCAGTCATCGGCCCGGGAGATATTTGAAACTCGTCCCATCGAGCAAACCTATGAAACCCCCACATGCCCCCAGTGGGTCTCGGCCTTCCCGATTCCGAAACGACCGCACGAATGATTCCGGGCTGATTGTGGGCGGGGGCTACTACAACGGCATCCCGCGCGGATTTGTGGCAGTGCCCGGGACGCCGCCGCCGCCCCAGCCACCCGGAGACCCGGAAAACAACCCGTAACTTCAAGAGAGCCGACCCATGAATCGCCGCAAGGAAGAACCAGGCTTCACTCTGATTGAGCTGCTGGTGGTGCTCGCCATCATCGGCCTCCTTGCGGCGATTCTTCTCCCAACATTGGCCGGGGCCAAGCGCAGGGCCGAAGGCGCCGCCTGCAAGAGCAACCTCCGACAAATCACTCTCGGGGCTATCCTGTATACCGAGGATGCCGACGGACAGCTCCCTTGGAACCTCAATGATTCCTACTATGCGCTTCCTTTTGAGAGAGTCGCTGGTTGGACCAAAGAGGAACTCAACTATGATCCGAACAATCACGTAAACACCAACGCCTCGTATCTCGTAGGTGTGGGCGGGGGCCGGCTCGGGGCCTACAACACCGACGTCCGCAGCTACCACTGCCCGTCCGACAGATCGGTCGTAACCATCAACGGCACGCCCTATATGCGCACCCGAAGCTATGCCATGAACCACCACATGGGCAATCACGGGACCGGCTACACGACGGCGCGCAAGGGCATCTATTCGATGGCCTGGATGCACGAGGTCTCAAGACCCTCCCATTTCTTCTACTTCATTGATGCGCATGAGGACGCAATCTCCGGGTTTTTTTTTGGTGTGGCCGAGCCAGCAACCGGTTACTGGGGAACATTGCCATCTTCGCGCCATGGCGCTTCAGCCAACATGTCCTTCCTTGACGGCCATGTGGAATCGAAGCGTTGGCAGGATAAACGAACTTCTCTCAGAGTGTCCGGTAAGATATTCAGCATCGGCGCCTATCAGCCTTCAAACCCTGACATTGTTTGGATCCGCGACCACGCCACAATTCCCCGTTTGCCGAGCCCATGAACCATGAATGGCCGCAAGGAGAGTTCTGGCTTCACTCTCGTGGAGCTGCTGGTGGTTCTCGCCATCATCGGCCTCCTTGCGGCGATCCTTCTCCCAACACTGGCCGACGCCCTCAACGGGAACCATGCAGTTGAAGGTAGGGCGGGCTTCCAGCCTGCCCCGAGTTGACCCGTGCTTCCGCATGGAGCGACGCCTTGATAGGCCCTCACCATCTGGTTTCATGCCGGAAGCGATTTGGCCAGGCAAGATGCGCTGCCCTACCTTGAAGAGCCGCTTCGCGGCCGCATTCCGACCGCATCGTTCCGCTCAACGCCTGCGCACTTCGTAGGTCTCGCCCTGGAACTCGCGGCGGCTGAAGTTGGCGTCGGGCAGCTTCAGCGCGGCGATGAAGAGGGCGATGGCCGCGTCGCGCTCTTCTGCCGTCCAGTAGAGCTCCATCTTCGGCAGTCCGGTCCAGCTCGCCATGCCCGGCCCCACGAAATCGCAGTAGCGGAGGGGCTGGGCGTCGCTCGGGTCGGCGAGTTTATCCTCGTCCTGGCGGCGGAAGTTGGCGATGCGGCCGGAGTTGTCGCGGACTTCGTAGCGTCCGTTGCCGAGGATGCGGACGGACCCGATGACGGTCTGGTCCTCGAGCGCCTTGATGAGCAGCGCGCGGAACGCATTTAACCGGGCCAGCGCCGTGCCGGATTCGAGCACGGCCAGGCTGCTGATGCCCGCGGAGAACTGGAGCGAGGAACGGAGCCCGCTCCGTTCTGGATCGAAGAGGAACGAGGCGATTTCGGCCGCGGCCGGATGGGTCGGGAACTGCCAGAGCGGCTCGAGCGGGTGTTGCCGGGTGAGCCGGTTGTCCTGCCATTGCCGGTAGTCCTCGTCCGTCACACGGCGCAGCCAGGCCGCGTAGGTTGGCAGCGCGTTCGTGTCGCCGAGGGCGGCGCGGTCGAGGGTGATGCGGGCGATGTTGCGGCCGAGCATGGCGGCGACGCCGGCCTTGCGCTTTGGAAGGCCGAGATCGGTGTCCCACGCCTCGACGCAGGCGGCCGCGGTCGCGCCGAGGAGCGGCACGTCGGCCCCCGGTTGCCAGAGACCGACACGGCGGACGAGCTCCAGATGACGCGTCAGTCCGAGCTGCTCCTGCTCCGTGTGCATGCGCCAACCGCCGATCCGTTTCTGCATCAGTTCCGTGACGGTGGGCGCCGTCTTCTCGCGCAGGGACTCGCCCTGAAGCCGCTCCGCGGAGCGGCCGACCGAAGCGCTCCCGCCCCTGGCCGGCGAGGTGATTCCCTTGATCGCCTGTTCCCAGACATCGAGGTTCGCCGTGTCGTTGGTCAGAACCTGATACCACCCCTCTTCCAGCGTGACGATGCCGTAGCGCTGGATGTGGGCGCGGAGTTTTCCGGCGAGGAGCACGTTGGCCTTGTCGCCGGCCGCGATCAGTTCCTTGGGTGGGACGACTGCATCCAGGGGCTTGATCCGGAGCATCGTCTTCAATGTCTCGGTCAACGCGGCGCCGACGGGGTGAAGCACCCGGCCGGGGGCGAAGTCCCGGTTGAAGCCCACGGCGCGGGTGTATCCGGACGCCGCGTCGCTCTCGAGGAACGCGAGCATCGGTTCCACCGCCGCCTGTCCTTCCTCCATCAGTCCCGTGACGGCCGCGTCGTCGGTCCAGGGACCGAGCCCGCCGGATTGGCTGCGCTGTTTCGGCGCGAGTTCGGGAAACCGCGCGAGGAATCCCTCGATGCGCTGGGCGCGGTTGGTCCTGGCGAGGACGCTTTCGATCGAAGGCGGGGGCCTCGTCGTCGGCGCCGTGCGACGGGTCAGCTCGACGAAGAGCTGCGGGGCGATGTCGAGGAAGTCGAAATAGCGGACCGCGCTGGCCGGCTTCGGCGCGCCCCGGGCGGCGGCCGATTTCTCCAGGGCGGCTCCGGCGTCCATCAAGGGACGCACGCCGTGCAGGGCCAGCCGGTCGTCGCCGCGCATGAACGCGCACAGGGCGCGGTCGAGGGCGCTGCTGGCCCAGAGCGTGGACCAGTCCATGAAAGGATCCGCCGCCGTCGGCGGGAGGGAAGGCTTGGCCGGCGCCGCGGGCTTGGCCGGTTCGGGCTCCGGAAGCTTCACGGACTCCGTGCCGGGCAGGTAACGCCTGGCCGGGGCCGCTTTTGTCGCGCGGGCCCCGGGACGCGACGCCCTGTCGCGTTCGATGAGCGAAGCCCAGTAGTCGTAGGCCAGCTCCTCCTCGCCGAGGCGAAGCAGCATCAGGCCTTTCAACACGTGGGTGCTGCGGTGCGAGACGGCGTCCTCCTCGCGCAGGACCCAGCCGTTCTCGCGGTAGTTGTCCTCGAGGGTGGCGGCGATGTCCGCGCGGAAATCGGCCGGTTTGCCCGACGTCTTCACCACCGGATAGGCCAGACCGTTCCAGCAGACCGCGAAGCGCGGCGAATTGGTCCCCGGGATCAGCCAGCCATGGGTGTCGATCACGCCTCCGTCACCCGACCAGAGGCTGCCCACCGCCACCGAGATCTCCGCATAGACGCACCCCTTTGGATTGGCGAAACCCGCGGCGAAGATCGCTTCGGCCGTCGACAGGTAATTGGACGGGAAAGCCAGCGTGGTGGCCGTCATGGCCGCCGCCTGGGCGGGCGGGGTTGGGAAGGGTCCGCCGGCGTAGGGCGGCGGCGGATCCACGCGGAACTGCGCCCATGCCACACCATTCAATCCGCCGCAGAACAAAGCTGCGGCGAGCGCGCCCCGGATGAAGTGCCCGATTCTCACCACCGATCCAGTAGCAGGTTTGCCGCCGCCGGGGCAACGCACTTCATCGGCGGGAGCACCCGGGCGAGACGCTCATTTCACCCAGGCGAGCGAGACCGCGCCCGCGACGGCGATCACGCCGCCAATGAGGGAACGCACGGACGGCCGCTCCCCCTCGATCCACCACGCCAGCGGAACGACCGCGAGCGGCGTCGTCGCCACGATGGAAAACACGAGGCCCGCCGGCTGGGTCGCGAGCGCCCATTGCACGCAGGCCACGCCAAGGGTCGCACCCGCGGCGGCGTTGAGGACAAGCCAGCGCACGGCCTTCTTCCGGTCGACTTCGGACAACGGGGGGCCGGTGATGTTGTCTTTGGTCCAGCCCAGGCGATTGGCCACGGATCGCCGCCGCGCCCACAGCAGGAACAGGCCGGCGAAGATCACGCCGGGCACGATCCGCTGGAACGCCGCCGTGAGCCCGTCCATGGGGGCGCCGGAGGACTTGATCAGGTCGAAGGCTTTCCGGTTGAGCACGCCGCCGAAAGCGTTGGCGACCGCCGCCACGAGGCCGAGCGTGATGCCGGACCGGAATTCGGCCGTCGGTGCCGGGCTTCTCTTATCCGGCGCCAAGGCCGCGGCGACGCCGATGAGGATCGTGGCCGAACCGGCCATTTGCGGGACTGTCAGCGTGTTGCCCAGCCAGAGCCATTCGATCACGCCCGCGACCGGTGCGGCCACGCAGTTCACGAGCAAGGAACACAGTCTCGAACCAATCCGGGGCAACGCCTGGTAGAGCGCCACGTCGCAGATGCCGAAGCCGATCAGGCCGCTGAGCACGAACCAGGACAAGGCCGCGCCGTGAAACCCCTCGCCGAAGCTGAAGCTCCAGACGCCGAGCAGGGCCGTGGCGATCAGCAGCCGCCAGAAGTTGGCCTCGAGCCCGCCCAGCATGCGCGCCGCGCGTGCGCCCGAGACGGACGAAACGGCGTAGAGCAACGTGGCTAGGATCGCTGGCAACACAGGGCGGCGACGTTGCCGCAACAACACGGCTTGTCCATGGGAGAGTTGGGGAGCTGAAGGGTCTGGTCAGCCATCCCGGGCCCAAGGCCCGTAGGGCTGTCCTGTTAATAGAACATCGGTCATCCAAACTCCCCAAGCTCCGTAGGAGCGGCCCGACTAGGCCGCTCCTACGGAGCTTGGGATTGCGATCAGGCGGGGCGGCTATAAACAGTCGGCTCCGCTGGAGCCGCGAGGCGGACGATAAACCGGCGGCGGAACAGGCGACAGGCCATCCGGGTTAGTCTTCGACCTTGAAGTCGATCTCGCCGCCCTCGGGAGCGTCTTTGATCTTCTTGGCTAGGGCGATGTGGAGGCGGATCACCTGGGCGGCGGGCCTGGGCTTCAGGTCGACGCCGCCTTCGGATTCCTCGAAACAGAATGGCGGATTGGCCATGAGCAGTTCGCCGGGCTCCAGCGGATGATCGAGACCGAC
>JAYUUX010000430.1:0-3095 GCA_043754645.1 Verrucomicrobiales bacterium
TGGAAGCTGGGTTGGAGCCGATGTGATTCGTGAAGCGTGCTCCGTGACTGTGGAACCGGTTGCGCTTGGAAGCTCAGGGCTTCGTTCTGGCATCCGGTATCCGGCATCCGGCGTTTGATTCCCGTGGTAGGCCAGGAGCGTCTGTCGGACGGCCTCCGTCACGTTGCGACGAACACCGCGTTCGTCGTGGAACTTCACCTCGCGTTTGGCGGGATGGATGTTCACGTCGACGAGGGCGGGATCGATCTCGAGGAAGAGGCACCCGACAGGAAAGCGCCCCTTCATCAACGCGGTGTGGTAGCCCTCGACGAGTGCGAGGTTGAGCCCGCGATGTTCGATGGGGCGGCGGTTCACGAAGAGATGCTGGTCCTCGCGCGTGGACCGCGAGACGCCGGGCGCGCCGATCAGTCCACGGACACGCACGGTGATGCGCTGGGCATGGTCCGTGGCGGGCGCTTCCGCCTCCGGATCACGCACGGCTCCCAGTTCTCCGGTGAAATCCACTGCGAGAAGGCGCGTTTCAGGCGGGAGCAACGCACGCCAGCGTTCGCGCAGCGCGGGGAGAAATTCTTCATCGGGTGGGTTCGGCCGCGCTGCGGCCGAACCTTCATCCGCAGCGCGGATGGAGCTACCTTCGCTGCGGATCGCGGGCAACTGCCAGAGCGTCCGTCCATCGCGGATGAACGTGAAGCCGATTCCCGGGTGCGCGAGCGCGGCCAGGGTCAGGTAATGCTGGATGTGCGCCGCCTCCGTCTCGTCGGTGCGGAGGAATTTCCGCCGGGCCGGGACGTTGAAGAAAAGCTGGCGGACTTCGATGGTCGTTCCGGGCGCGGAACCGGCCGCCTTCACCTCGGTGATCTTGCCGCCGTTGATCAGCACCTGCGTGCCTTCGGGTGAATCGGAGTCGCGTTCGCGCGTGGTCAGGCTGAAGCGGCTGACGCTGGCGATGCTGGGAATCGCTTCGCCTCGGAAACCCATGGTGGCGATGTGCGCGAGGTCGTCGGCGCTCTGGATCTTGCTCGTGGCATGCCGCTCCAGGCAGAGCAACGCGTCGTCGCGGTTCATGCCCGTGCCGTCGTCGGTGATGCGGATGAGGCTGCGGCCGCCGGCGGCGATTTCGACGGTGATCCGCGAGGCTCCGGCGTCGATGGAGTTTTCGACCAACTCCTTCACCACGCTGGCGGGCCGTTCGACCACCTCGCCCGCGGCGATCTGGTTTGCGACCTGTTCGGAGAGGAGGCGGATGCGGTTCATGCCACGGCCGGTTCAGTGATGCACCGGCAGCGAGACCACAAAGATCGCGCCGCGGCCCTCTTCCCGACGGGTCGCGATCCGGCCGCCGTGCGCTTCGACAATGCGGCGGCAGATGGACAAGCCAAGGCCGGTGCCGGCGACTTTTCCGTGCGTCACGAAAGGCTGGAAGATGGAGTTCACGACGTCTTCGGGAATTCCCGGGCCGGTATCCTCGACCTCCGTGATCAGCTCGGTGGCGGTCAGGCGGAAGCGCAGTTTGATGCTCCCGCCGTCGGGCATCGCGTCGCGCGAGTTCGTGAAGAGGTTTTGGAAAACACGTTCCAGCCGGTCGGCGTCGCCCGCGAGGAAGGTCTGCGGCGGCCGGTTCTCCATCACGATCTCGACCTTGCGTTCGGCGAGGGCGGCCTTCGCTTCATCGACCAGCCGGAGGATGAAGTCAGCAAATTGCAGGGGCTTGAGATCGACCCGCGCGTCCTCGCCCCTGGAAAACTCCAGCAGCTCGGTGATCAATCCGTCGACCCGGTGCGCCTGCCGGACAATGCGGTCCCGCCACGCGGCGCGCATCTCGGGTCCGGCCTCGGGATCGGTCGACAGCTCGGCGGCCAGTTCGATCGTCTGCAGGGGCGCGCGGATGTCGTGGACGATCGATCCGGTGAACCGGCCGACCAGCGCCAGCCGTTCGGCCCGGAGGATCTGCTCGACATGTTGCCGGCTGAAGTCGCGGAAACGGTTGGCGATCTGCCGAAGCACCCCGACGGCGATGCGTGGATGCTCCTCGAAGAGGCGCATCAGTTCGACCCGGGGGATGAACATCGCCCTGACCTTGCCCTCGGCGAGGACGGTTGCGGAGCGGGGTAGATTGTCCAGCACGGCCATTTCACCGAACAGCTCGCCGGGACCGAGACGGTAGAGTTCATGGAGATCCTCGGCGACCGGTTCGAAGCAGATCCGGACCGTGCCCTGTTCGATCAGGAACACGCCGTCGCCCGGCATGCCCTGGCGGCAGATCGGCGAACCGTCGGCGTAGACGCGGGCTTTCGCCGCCTGCCGGATCGCGGCGAGGTCCTCTTCGTTCAGGCCAGACAAAAAACGTCCGCGCTCGGAATGGCTCATGTGGCGGCGAAGTTACCCAGACATGCCGCGTCGTGCAAAGCGCGGCTTGGTTCGATGCCCGGGGCGGGGATACTCCCCATGGTCCGCTCCCGCGGTCGGGACCAAGTTGAGAGATTGAAATGCCGACTCCAAGCCACCGGTCTCTGGCCAGTGAAGCTACCGGTCATCCTCTTCGGGCTCCTCTCATTCCATCTCACGGCTGGGGCGGCGGTCCAGGTCGTCAGCGAGAACGGCGTGACCCTGATCCACTCCCGGGCTGAAACTCGCCGCCAAGGACCGCAAGAGGCTGTCTGTGGAGGCGCCCGAATCGGTCAAGCTGCTGATCAAATTCAATGAACTCGATTCGCTCGAGGAACAGTGGTCGGTGAAGGAAAAGCCGTCAGGAGACTAGCCGGCCGAGCCGAACCCGGCCGGTGACCGATCTCGGGTCTGGCATCGAAGGGGAGCGATGTTTTCCGGCTGGATCTCCCGTGTTCCGTTGACCTGCGCAGCGCGATCACGTAGCAACTTCCCAATCCCCTGTGAAAACCTCGCTTCACGTTCCCATCGCTGAAGCCTCCGGTCCGGTGCAGTTGTCCCGGACTCTGGGCAATGTCCTCGTTGTCCTCGTCGGTTTCTTCCTTTGGGTCGACGGAACCCGGTCCGTCTGCGAGGGCGCCGCCTCGGCTACGAACAGTCCTGCGGCCGCTTCGGCCGCGGAGGCGCACCTGCAGTTGATCATCCGGCAG
>JAYUUX010000431.1:0-4888 GCA_043754645.1 Verrucomicrobiales bacterium
AACACGACTCCGGTTCCCTCGCGGCGACGGCCCGATCGGGCCAGATGTTGCGCACGCCCACGGTGACCCTCGGCGCGGGCAAGCTCCACTACCTGATCAAGTGCAAGACGCTGGTCTATGCGGCGGTCGACTCGCACGTGATGGTCACCGGTCCATTGCATGGCCAACTCGTGCGGAAGTTCGACAGCGGCGCGAAGAACGAGCCGCGGTGGTTCACGCACGATCTCAGCGCCTACAGCGGACATCGCGTCCATGTGGAGTTCGGCCCCGAGGGTGATTCCGAACTGGAGGTGTTGATGGTCGTTGAAGCTGCGGAGACGCCGAAGTGGCGTCCGGGAGTTTCGTTCGACACGGCGACGCCGGTTCGGCCTGCGGCGACCTACGCCAAAGATCTCCAGGCAGCGGTGACGGCGGCGAACAAACAACTGGGCCGAGGAACGATCGCCAAATCATCGGAAGCGGAAACCCAATCAGCACTCGCCAACTGGCTGGTGCAAAACCCGGCGTTGTTCGGAGAAGCGCCCGACGCGTCCACCTTGCGGGTGGCGAACGAGTTCCTCGCGGGCCAGAGCAATGTCGCCAGCCGGGTCCGCTGGGAATCGAGCACGGCGGTTTCGTGGTTCGACGGCACGGGCGTTGATGAAAACGTCCTGGTGCGCGGGAAGCCCTTCAAGAACGGCCCCCTCTCGCCGCGCGGCCTGCCGGCGGCGTTCGCGTCCGCGAAGCCCATCACCACTGCGGCCTCGAGCGGGCGCTACGAACTGGCGATGCAACTGGTCGATTCGTCGAATCCGCTAGTCGCGCGCACCATCGTAAACCGCGTCTGGCACCACGTCTTCGGCCGCGGCCTCGTGGCGACGGTCGACAACTTCGGGGTGCTGGGCGAACGGCCGACGCATCCGGAGCTTCTCGACCATCTCGCGTGGCGGCTCGTCCGGGAGGACGACTGGTCGCTCAAACGTCTGATCAAACGCCTCGTGCTGACACAGACATTTGCCATGGGCAGCCACACCGCCGAAGCGCGCGCCGAAGAACTGGACCCCTCCAACACTCTGCTCCATCGAATGCCCGTGCGCCGGCTCGAAGGCGAAGTGATTCGTGACGCTTTGCTCGCGGTTTCAGGCCGGCTCAATCCAGCCGTGTTTGGGCCTCCTGTGCCGGTGCATTTGACCGAGTTCATCGTCGGCCGCGGCCGCCCCGACAAAAGCGGGCCCCTGGATGGCGACGGCCGTCGTAGCATCTACACCGCGGTGCGCCGGAATTTTCTCCCGACGCTGATGCAGACTTTCGATTCCCCGACGCCATTCAGCACGGTGGGCAAGCGGAACGTGACCAACGTTCCCGGGCAGTCGCTCGCGTTGATGAACGATCCGTTGTTCCACCAGCAGGCCCGCATCTGGGCCGAGCGGCTCCAGCGCGAGATGCCCGATGCGGATGGCGCGAAGCGGGTGCGGTGGTTGTTCGAGACCGCCTTCGGGCGATTGCCGACGGAGCAGGAATCCGGCGCGTGCCTCGAATCGCTCGGCGAGTTGGGCCGGTTGCAGAACAACGCGGACGCCCGGAGCATCGAGTCGTGGACCGAGTTGTGCCACGCGCTGCTCAACGCCAACGATTTCATCTACGTGAAGTGACATGAAGCTCCCGCGCATGAATCCCCTCTTCCTCGATCCGCGCATCAACCGGCGCGAGATGCTCCGCCGGGCTTCCAACGGGTTTGGTGCATTGGCGATGACGGCGCTCTTCGGCGGCAGTGCGGCGAACCTCGTCGCCGCGACAGGTGCTTCGACGTCTCGCCCGATGGCGCCGAAGCCACCGCATTTCAAGCCCCGTGCCCGCAGCGTGATCTTCCTCTTCATGGAGGGCGCGGTGTCGCAGGTCGACAGTTTCGACTACAAGCCGATGCTGGCCAAATACCACGGCGAGGATCCGCGCAAGGCCATCGGCAAACTGGAGAAGACCCAGTTCGAGAATGTCGGCAAGGTGCTCAAGTCACCATGGAACTTTGCCCGGCACGGCCAGGCCGGGACCTGGGTGAGCGACCTCTTTCCGCACATGGCCGCGAAGGCCGACGACCTCTGCGTGATCCGCTCGATGACGTCGAACTTCCCGGAGCATACGAGCGCGAATTATTTCCTGCACAGCGGACTTGGGCTCCAGGGACGTCCCAGCATGGGCGCCTGGGTCACCTACGGCCTTGGCAGCGTGAACGAGGACCTGCCCGGATACGTGGTGCTCAACGGCGGCCAGATTCCGTCCGGCGGCCTGGACAATTTCGGCAGCGGCTTCCTGCCCGCCACCTACCAGGGTTCGTTGCTGCACGCGCGCGGGACGCCGTTGGCCAACGTCGTCCCCAGCGAAAAGATCGGGCAACTCCAGGAGGCCAAACGGCGACTGGTCGGACGTTTGAACCAGGGTAGCCTCCAGGATTCAGGGCGGGCGGACGCGCTGGAATCAGCCATCGCGAACTACGAACTCGCCGCGCGCATGCAGGTGGCGATTCCCGACCTCATGGAGCTCGGCGGCGAGAGCGAGGCGACGAAGAAGCTCTACGGCCTCGATGCCGCCTACGAACACACGCGCACCTATGCCCGTGAATGCATCCTCGCCCGGCGAATGGTCGAACGCGGCGTGCGTTTCATCGAACTGACGATCCCCATGGTCGACGGCTATTCGCGTTGGGACGCGCACGGCGGCCTGGTCAAAAACCACGGCGACAACGCCCGCGCCATCGACCAGCCGATCGCCGGCCTGCTGACGGACCTGAAGCAGCGCGGGTTGCTCGACGACACGCTCGTCGTGTGGGCCGGGGAATTTGGCCGGACTCCCTTCGCACAGGGTGGCGACGGCCGCGACCACAACGAATACGGCTTTAGCGTGTGGCTGGCCGGCGGCGGCGTTCGCGGCGGCATGACCTACGGCGAGACCGACGACTGGGGCTACAAGGCCACCGTCAACAAGATGGAGATGCACGATCTCCATGCGACGATCCTGCATCTGCTCGGCCTGGATCACGAGAAGCTGACCTACCGTTTCGGCGGACGTGACATCCGGCTGACGGATGTGCATGGAGAGGTGGTCAAGGGCATCCTCGCCTGATCGGCGCGGAGCGGAGGTGCGTGTGGCGGACGACGGCCCAGCCCTGGCGCCACCGGCTTCAAGTTGGTCAAATATTTCTCGAACGCCGGCGTCCAATCGATCCATGTTACGAGCCGTGTCCCGTATCGAGCGAAACATCCAGGTGAACTATCGTCACCAGGTGTTCTTCACCGACCATGCCTTTCGGTCGGAGAACACCCTGCTGCGCGACGTCCTCGTCGATGGGCGGCCGGCCCGGCGGACCAAGGCGCTCGTCGTGGTCGATGAAGCGCTGGCCAGGTCGCAGGGCGATCTTCTGGCGGCCGTGGAAGCCTACTTCGCCGCGTTTCCGTTGGACTTGGAACTGGTGTGCGCGCCCCTGGTGATCGAAGGCGGCGAGCGGGTGAAGAACAGCTACCACCGCGTCAGCGAAATCCAGTCGCTCGTGGACAAGCACCACATCGACCGTCACAGCTACATCGTCGCCATCGGCGGCGGCGCATTGCTCGACATGGCGGGACTGGCCGCGGCGACCGCGCATCGGGGCGTCCGACATATCCGTATCCCGACCACGACGTTGTCGCAGGATGATTCCGGCGTGGGCGTGAAGAACGGGATCAACGCCTTCGGCAAAAAGAATTTCCTCGGGACGTTCTGCCCGCCCTTCGCCGTCATCAACGACTTCCAGCTTCTGGCCACCTTGCCCGATCGCGACAAGCGCGCAGGCTATGTCGAGGCCGTGAAGGTCGCGTGCATCCGTGATCGTGCGTTCTTCGACGAGATCGAACGCGACGCCTCCAAACTCGCGGCGTTCGAAGCCGGGCCGATGAAGCGCCTGATCTTCCGCTCGGCCGAGCTGCACCTGAACCACATCGCCTCGTCCGGCGATCCGTTCGAATTCGGCTCCGCGCGTCCGCTCGATTTCGGCCACTGGGCCGCGCACAAGCTGGAGCAGCTCTCCGAGTATCAGCTTCGCCATGGCGAGGCGGTGGCCGTCGGCATCGCGCTCGATGTGGTCTACGCCCGTGACATGGGGCTTCTCCCGGCGCCGGCCGCTGAACGGATCATCCGGCTTCTGGAGGCCTTGGGCTTCGAACTTTTCGCCAACGAACTGCTGAACGTCGACAAGGACGGCCAACTGATGGTGTTGAAGGGCATGGAAGAGTTCCGCGAGCACCTCGGCGGCGAGTTGACGATCACCCTGCTTGAGGAGATCGGACGGGGCGTGGAGGTCCACGAAATGAGCCTCCCGAAGATACGCGAGGCCATCCTCGAACTTCAGGAACGCCACTTGGCCCGGTCGGCCAAGCTGCTGGCGATGGGTTGATCGTAAGCGATCGGTCTGGCCGGACGTCGGGGCGCGGCCTACGGTTTCAGCGGATTCGTTGTCTCCCATGTCGCAAAGCATCCTCACGGTCGACGCCTTCACCGATGAACCGTTCCGCGGCAATCCCGCCGCCGTCTGCGTTCTCGACCCCCCGATTCCCGAAGCCCGGATGCAGCTCATCGCGCGCGAAATGAACCTCGCGGAAACGGCCTTCCTCCATCGCATTGACGGCGGTTGGAGCCTGCGGTGGCTCACGCCGACGGTCGAGGTCGACCTGTGCGGCCACGCGACGCTCGCGAGCGCGCACGTCCTTTGGACCGCCGGGCACCTGCCGGCGGATGCGACGGCACGCTTCCAGACCCGGAGCGGTTGGCTGACGGCGGATCGGCGCGACGGATGGATCGAGTTGGATTTCCCTACGACACCGCCGGTGGCCGAAACGGCTCCGGCGGAATTGGTCGAGGCGCTTGGAGTCGGCGCGACCTA
>JAYUUX010000432.1:0-8833 GCA_043754645.1 Verrucomicrobiales bacterium
GGAAGACACCATGCTTGAGTTCTTCAAAAACCTGTTCGACACCTCGGACTTTCCCGCCCGATGGACCTGCGGCCTTTGGTCCCCGGAGCATGGCTGGCTCCACATCGTGTCGGACCTCGCCATCGCGGCGGCCTACGCGGCGATTCCCCTCGCTATCGTGTTCGTGATGCACCGGCGCAAGGATGTGAGCTACCCGAAGCTCTACTGGCTCTTCGCCGGGTTCATCCTCTCGTGCGGGTTGGTCCACCTCATCGACGCGACGCTTTTCTGGAAGCCGTGGTATCGGCTTTCCGGCCTCGCGAAGCTCGCGACGGCGGTGCTGTCGTGGGGAACCGTCCTGGCCCTGATCCAGATCATGCCGCAGGCGATCTCCATACCCGGTGCCCTGCGGACGGCTGAAAAGCTCGGCCAGGAAGTGGATGAGCGGCGCAAGGCCGAGGAAGAGGTCCGCCTGCTCAACCTCAAGCTGTCCCAGCGGGTCGAAGAACTGGAGGCGATCCTCGACGTGATCCCGGTGGGGATCGGCCTGGCCAGCGATCCGGCGTGCCTGAACATCAGGACCAACCGGGCGTTCACCGAGATCCTCCGACTCGACAGGAACGCGAACGCCTCGCTCAGCGGACCGCCGAACGAGCGTCCGAGGAACTTCCGGGTCTTCCAAGGAAACCACGAACTGGCACCGGAGGAACTCCCGATCCAGATAGCCGCCCGCACCGGCAAGGTCATCCGGGCCTTCGAGGAGGACGTTGTCTTCGCCGACGGCTCAAAGCTCACCCTGCTCGCATCGGCCGCGCCGCTGTTCGACGAGAACCGCCGGGTGCGCGGAGCCATAGGGGCGTTCATGGACATTTCCGCCACCAAACGGGCCGAAGAGGAGCGCCTGTCCGTCGAGCGGAAGCTGTTGGACGGGCAGAAGCGCGAGAGCCTCGGCGTGCTCGCGGGCGGCATCGCACACGATTTCAACAACCTCCTGACCGGCGTCCTGGGCAACGCCTCGCTTGCCCGCAACGAAGTGCCGCCCGTTTCGCCGATCAACGAGTATCTGGAACAGATCGAGAAATCGGCCAAACGGGCCGCGGACCTCTGCAGGCAGATGCTCGCCTACTCGGGGAAAGGACGGTTCGTCCTGGAGGATGTCGACCTCGGAGGACTGGTCCGCGAGACCACGGACCTGTTGCAGGCCTCCATTAGCAAACGTTCCCGGCTGGTCCTCCAACTCGCCGAGTCCCTGTCGGCGGTGCGCGCGGATGCGACCCAGATCCGGCAGATCGTCATGAACCTCGTGATCAACGCCTCCGAAGCCATCGGCGACCGCGACGGACAGGTCACGATCCATACGGGCGAACTGGAAGCCACCGCACCCTACCTCCTCACGACGTTCAACACGGCCGAACTCGAACCCGGCCGGTATTGTTTCATCGAAGTGAGCGACGACGGCTGCGGAATGACCCCGGAAACGTTGGCGAAAGTCTTCGATCCCTTCTTCACGACCAAATTCACCGGGCGCGGACTGGGCCTCGCCGCCGTGCTCGGCATCGTCCGAGGCCACAAGGGAACCATCAAGATCTACAGCGAGGCCGGCCGGGGAACCACGTTCAAGGTGCTCCTTCCGGCCACGGGCGATTCCCCGAAAGCGCCGGAGGTGAAGTCCGTTTCCCGTTCATCCTGGAAGGGAACGGGGACCATCCTCGTGGTCGATGACGAGGAGAACGTGCGTCGTGTCGCGGTCAAGATGGTCGAGCAGCTCGGCTTCACGGCGGTGACCGCCGTCGACGGCCGCGACGGTCTCGAGCGGTTCATCGAAACCGACGGGATCGTCGCCGTCCTGATGGATCTGACGATGCCCCGAATGGACGGCGCGGAAACGTTCCGGGAACTCCGGCTGCTCCGACCCGACGTTCAGGTCCTCCTGATGAGCGGCTTCAACGAGCAGGATGCGATCAACCGATTCACGGGCAAGGGCCTCGCCGGCTTTCTCCAGAAACCTTTCCTGATCCAGGACGTCCGCGAGAAGCTGCGAGCGATCCTTTCGGACCGGCCCGATGCGGGGACGGCATGACGAGGGCATCGGACCGAGCACCCAGGAATGCGCCCGTGAAATCTCCCGTTTCGCGATCCCATTCGTCCAACGACCGTTTCGTTTTGGGTCGGGCCAACGCGAGCAACATTGCATCCGCTTCGACGGCTCCCGTAGTTTCCGGGCGCTGATTCCATGAGCCCGACGCGCAAACGCCCCGAAGAACTCCGCAGCCATCGCTGGTTCGGCCCCGACGACCTCCGCTCCTTCGGCCATCGTTCACGCACGAAGCAGATGGGCTACGACACGGAGGATTTCGCCGGCAAACCGGTCATCGGCATCCTCAACACGTGGAGCGACCTCAACACCTGCCACACGCATCTCCGTGAACGGGCCGAGCAGGTGAAGCGCGGAGTCTACCAGGCCGGCGGTTTCCCCGTGGAGGTTCCCGTGATGTCCCTCGGCGAACAGTTCATGAAGCCGACGACCATGTTCTACCGGAACATGACGGCGATGGAGGTCGAGGAAACCCTCCGCTGCCATCCGCTCGACGGCGCGGTGCTGCTCGGCGGCTGCGACAAGACGGTGCCGGCGATGCTCATGGGCGCGTTCACGATGAACCTTCCGTGCATCTTCCTCCCGGCGGGTCCGATGCTGAAGGGACGTTGGCGCGCGGAGACCCTCGGAAGCGGCAGCGACGTCTGGAAATACTGGGCCGAACGCTGCGCCGGCAAACTGAGCTGCGACGCATGGTGCGAGATCGAGGACGGCATCGCACGTTCGCCGGGGACCTGCATGACGATGGGCACGGCTTCGACCATGGCGGCCGTCGTCGAAGCGCTGGGTTTCATTCCAACGGGCGCGGCCACGTTGCCCGCCGTTCATTCCGCCCACGCCCGTATGGCCGCGCAATGCGGGCGCCGGATCGTCGACATGGTGTGGGAAGACCTGAAGCCTTCGGACATCCTGAAGCGCGAGTCGTTCCTCAACGCCATCACCACGCTGATGGCCATCAGCGGATCGACGAACGCCATCGTCCACATCATCGCGATGGCCGGACGGGCCGGGATCAAGATCACGCTCGAAGACTTTGACACGATCGCACGCCGCACACCGGTGCTCGCAAACATCCGGCCAGCCGGGAAGTTCCTCATGGAGGACTTCCATGACGCCGGCGGCATTCCGGGACTGCTTTCGCGCCTCGGCGACCTGATCCATAGGAACTGCCTGACCATTTCCGGCAAAACGCTGGGTGACGCCGTCAAGGGCGCGGAGGTCTTCAGCGACGAGGTCATCGTTCCCCGCGAAAAACCGCTCGCAGCCGAAGGCGGGATGGCCGTGCTGACCGGCAACCTTGCGCCCGACGGTTGCGTGATAAAACACACGGCGATGGAGCCGCGTTTTCTCAAGCACACCGGACCAGCGCTGGTCTTCAAGGACTACCCCGACCTCAAGGCCCGCATCGACTCCGAGGATCTGCCGGTCACGGCGGATTCGATCATCGTCCTGCAAAACGCCGGTCCAATTGGCGCACCCGGAATGCCCGAATGGGGAATGCTGCCGATCCCGAAGAAACTCTTGAAGGCCGGTGTCCGCGACATGGTCCGGCTGTCGGACGCCCGCATGAGCGGCACGAGTTACGGCGCGTGTGTCCTGCACATCGCCCCCGAAGCAGCCATCGGTGGTCCGCTTGCGCTTGTGCGCGACGGGGATTTGATCGAACTCGACGTCGCGGGCCGCCGCATCCATTGGCACGTGACGAACGAGGAGATCGCAAAACGCCGCGCGGCCTGGAAGCCGGCGGAACCGCGCTTCGCCCGCGGCTACGGGAAACTCTTCAGCGAACAGGTCACACAGGCCAACGAAGGCTGCGACTTCAAGTTCCTCCACCACGGTCCGCCCACGCCGGAGCCGGATATTTTCTGAGTCGTTGCCCGCAGATGGACGCTGACCAACATGGATGCCGCAGCGACGTGGGCCCAGTCGTGCCCCGTAGGCCGGGTGTCCTCGCCCTGCAAGGCGGAGTTCATCCACGAAAGGCACCAAGGGCAGGAAGAGTTTCTGCGGAGCGCGGCACTCCGGGCCGCAGCGCGCCCGAAGTCCACGGACGGGCTGGCGATCTTCTGACAGCCTCGTTCCATCCAAGCCGCTGCGGCCTGAAAGGCCGCGGTCCACTCCGTAGGCAGAGGATCCGTCTTCATCGGTCTTCATCTGCGGGCACACCCCTTTTCAACTGATTTCACCATGGACACACGCCCCGTCACTTCCGCCCGCCTCGCCTCCTCCGTCATCGCCGTTCCGCCTCTGGCCCGCGACGCCAGCGAGCGTGTGCTGAAGGACGAAAACACCCGGCTGATCCGCCACATCGAGGCCGGCGGCGTGGACATCCTGCTCTACGGCGGCAACGCGAACTTCTACCACATCCGCCCGAGCGAATACGCCTCCACACTCCAGATACTGGCCGATGCCGCGGGACCGGACACGCTCATCGTTCCCTCGGTCGGCCCGGCCTACGGCATGTCCATGGACCAGGCGGCCATCGCGAAGGAGTTCCCCTTCCCAACGGTCATGGTTCTGCCGCATCAGGGAATCAGCAGCTATGCGGGAGTGGAGACGGGCTTGCGACGGTTCGCGGAGAAGTATGGCCGCCCGATCGTCGTCTACGTGAAGCAGGAAGGCTACGTCACGCCCAGGGAAGTCGCCCGCCTCGTGAAGGACGGCTGCGTGTCGTGGATCAAATACGCCATCGTCCGCGAAGACCCCTCCGACGATCCGTTCCTCAAGGAACTCGTCCAGCAGGTCCCGCCCTCGCTCATCGTCAGCGGCATCGGCGAGCAGCCGGCGATCGTCCATCTGCGCGATTTCAAGATCAACGGCTTCACCAGCGGCTGCGTCTGCGTGGCTCCGGCGTTGTCAGCCAATTTCCTCAAGGCCTGCACCGCCGGCAACTGGGCCGAGGCCGAACGCATCCGCGAGCAGTTCAAGCCGCTGGAAGATCTCCGCAACGGGATCAATCCGATCCGAGTGCTCCACGAAGCCGTGCGCCTGGCCGGCATCTCCGACATGGGCCCGATCCTCCCGCTGCTCAGCGGTCTCGACGCCGAACAGGCAGAGACTGTAGGCAAGGCGGCCAAGGCCCTCGTGGCGCTGAATTGACCCATGGACTCAGCGGCACCAATGACCGACGCCCGAGGGATCGTCTGGCGCCATCGGAGGAGGGCATGAAAATCCTGTTCGTCGCCGACCTGCACTACGCCTTGAAGCAGTTCGACTGGTTGGCGGCGAACGCGGCGGGACATGACGCGGTCATCATCGGCGGCGATCTCCTGGATCTGGCGGGCGTGGTCGAGATCGACGTGCAGGCCGTCGTCATCGAGAAGTATCTCAACAGGCTCCGCCAGCTCACGCGCGTGCTGGTTTGTTCCGGCAACCACGATGGCGATGAACGCAACGCTGCTGGAGAATCGATAGCCCGCTGGTTGAAGGACGCCGGCGCGGACGGCCTCCATGTAGACGGCGAATCCATCGACGTGGGAACCACCCGCATCACCGTGTGCCCTTGGTGGGATGGACCGGTTTCGCGCGACGAGTTGGCCGCCCAGCTTGAAGCCTCCCGTCCGCCGTCAGGGTTTCGTTGGATCTGGATCCACCACGCTCCGCCGGACCGAAGCAAGGTGAGCTGGACCGGGAAGAAGTTTGCCGGCGATGACCAGCTGGTCGGTTGGATCAACCGCCTTTCGCCCGACTGCGTCTTGTCCGGCCACATCCACAACGCGCCCTTTTACCCGGACGGCTCGTGGATCGACCAAGTCGGGGAGACATGGGTCTTCAACCCGGGACGGCAGATTGGTTCCTGCCCGACGACGCTTTCGATCGACCTGGAGTCGGGAAGGGCCGACTGGAACTCGCTCGCCGGCCCGGAGTCGAAAGACCTCAACCTCCGGAAACTGGTCCCGCCGGGCGCAGCGAAGTCTTCGGCTGACGGTGCATGAGCGTTTCGAGAACGTCGTCGACCATCCCGAGGTGGTCGTGTCCCTCGTATTGCCGCTTCACATCGATCAGATAGCTGTTGAGCGCATCGATCCGCTTCGCGAGCAGGCGCGCCACGTGCAGACTGGCCTCGGGAGATGACTCGAGGAACTCCTTGGGATTCGCCACGACGGCAAAACGCGAGGGCTTCAAGGTTCGAACCGTCGCCGTGTAGGGCGTGTTCAGCAGGACTGACATCTCGCCGAACACCGCGCCGGGTTCCGACGCCTTGGCGACGCGGACGTCATCACGGAGCACCTCGACTTCGCCTTCGAGGAGAATCAGCAACTCGCCGCAAGCCGCGCCCTGTTCGATCACGGGCGAGCCCGGTTCAAAGGTGCGGACGGGCAGTTCCGCCGAAAGCTCGAGGATCTTGATCACGCGAGAGGACTATCGCCGGCCCCGCCCCCGGTAAACAGGAAAGGCGCTCAGCGTTTGACCACGACGCCGTCCTTCATCACGAAACCGACCCGTTGCAGGGCCTTGATGTCCTCGAGCGGATTCCCGTCGACGGCGATGATGTCCGCCAGTTTTCCGGCTTCGAGCGAACCCAACTCCTGTTCGACCTCGCCAAGCTTGGCCGCTTCAATCGTCGCGGACTGGATCGCCTTCAAGGGGCTCATCCCGGCTTCGACGAGGTATTGGAACTCCTTGGCATTGTCACCGTGGGGAAAGACACCCGCGTCGGTTCCGAACGCGATCTTCACGCCCAGGCGGTTGGCCTTGGCAAACGTATCGGTCATCAGCGGGCTGATGAACAAGGCCTTCTTCGCCACCATCGGGTGGTAGAAGCCGGGCACCCGGGCCTTCTCCTCGGTGTATTTGCCGGCACTGAGCGTCGGGACATAGTAGGTGCCGCGGTCCTTCATCAGACCCATGACCTCCTCGGTCATCATGGTGCCGTGTTCGATGGAACCAATGCCGGCAAGGACCGCGCGCTTCATCCCTTCCGCCCCGTGGGCGTGGGCTGCGGTCGGCATGCCGAGGTCTTTGGACATCTGGACCACGGCAACGAGTTCTTCCGAAGTGAACTGCGGACGGAACCCGTCTTTCGCGAGGCTGAGCACGCCGCCGGTGGAGGTGACCTTGATGCAATCGGAGCCTTCCTTGTAGCGCTGACGAACGGCTTTGCGGGCGTCGTCGGGGCCGTTGACCACGCCTTTCTCCGGCCCCGGATCACCCGCGAGTTCGCGATTCAGTCCGTTGCTCTGGTCGGCGTGGCCGCCGGTAATGGCGATGGCCCGCCCGGCGGCAATGATCCGAGGCCCTTCCAGTATTCCCTCGCTGATGGCCTTCTTGAGCCCGACGACCTGCTCCCCTCCGAGATCGCGCACGGAGGTGAACCCGGCCAGCAAAGTCGTTTTGGCGTGGGCGACGGCCCGATAGGCCAGGTCTTCGGGATTCAACATGGCTTTGTCGCCATAGGCCGACGGTGCAGGCCGCATCTGGAGGTGCACGTGCATGTCGAACAAGCCCGGCAGGACGGTCCGGTTCTTCAGGTCGATGACCAGGTCGCCCGCCGACGCGGACTGGTAGCCCGGTTCAACCGCGACGATCCGGTTGCTCGAGACGATCAACGTCACCCCGGTCCGGACCTGATCGGATCCGCCGTCGATCAGCCGTCCGCAGTGAATCAGAGTGCTCGCAGCGAAAACGGACCCCGCCGAACAAATGGCGGAAAAAACCAGAATGAAACGGATCATCCCAGGACACTGCGCAGCCCTTTTGCCGCGTGTCGAGGCGCAGACAGGACGGCCGCACGGAGGCAATTCGCAGCCCAGTTTGAACAACGGTCTGGCCGACGCTGCCCAACCTGTTCCAACGTCATTGGCAGCAACCATGGATTTGTTCAAACAATGCAGCCGGTTTCTTCGCGCTCTTGCGGTCGCCGCAAAGATCTTTGTCCTCGCCACGCACGCGACCACCGGGGCGCTCGCCGCGGACGGTGGAATGCCCGCCTTTGAAGACGCCAATCGGCTCTACGAGCGCGGTAAACACGCGGAAGCCGCCCAAGCCTACGAACGCCTCGTCGACGCGGGTCAGGTCAACGCGACCACCTACTTTAATCTAGGCACCGCATGGCTTCAGGCTGGCCGCATCGGCCTCGCGATCGATGCCCTGATCCAGGCCCGTCGTCTCGCCCCCAACGACTCCGAGATCGCGAACAATCTCCGCATAGCCCGCCTCAAGTCCGGCGCGAACGCGCAGGAATCGTTCATAGATCTGCTGGGCAGAATCCCGCTCAACGCGTGGGCCATGGTGGCGGGAATCACGGCATTCGTTTGGTTCGGGCTCAAAGCACGCGCAGAAATGAACCCGTCGACCAGCAGCCGGGTGAAACCCGCTCTCATCGCGGTGGGCTCGATCACCATCCTTTTTTCGACGGCAGCCGCCGCAGTCGCTTGGGATCAGTTGGTAATCCGGCGGATCGTGATCATCACCCCCGAGGCCGTCGTCCGCCGCGGACCCGTTGACGAGTCCGCGGCAGTCTTCACCCCGGCCGATGGGACCGAACTGACCGTTGTTGAGGAGAAGGACACCTGGCTTAAAGTCCGCGACCTCGACGGCCAAGACGGCTGGGTCCTGAAAACCCAAGTAAAGCTGACGTCTCGAACCGTCGACCGCGGGCATTGACCTACGACTAAGAGACAGTTGTCGCCCCAATCCGGGAACCACTCACCCGACTTCAAACCTCAAACCTCGGAGGCTGAATCGAGTCGACTGCGGACAGGCGGTTTGAGTTTTGGGGAGGAAACCTCGGATTCCATGATTCTGACCTAATATTTG
>JAYUUX010000433.1:0-7943 GCA_043754645.1 Verrucomicrobiales bacterium
GATGCCTGGCGTTGCACGCGGTATCGTTTGTGCGCCGTCAGGGTATACCAGAGCGCACCCGCGGCCAGAAACGGGATCGGGATCATGGCCACGCCCGCCAGCGTCGGGTTCTGCCAGAAGAGGATGCCCGCCACGCCGAAGACACCGAGGATGGCCACGGTTCCCTGTTCTGTGCCGTCGATCAGAAGGCGTTCGACCGCGTTCACATCCTCGATGACGCGGGTCATCAAGTCGCCGGACGCGCGCTGGTCAAAGAAGCCGATCGTGAGGCGCTGGAGCTTGCCGTAGACCTCGCGGCGCATGTCGAAGATCACATTCTGCTCAAGGCGGTTGTTGATCCGGATGCGGATGCCGTTGAAGAGATCACGCAGGAGGAACGCCAGGATCAGCGCGCCGATCGCCCATCCGAGTTTCTCCGACCGACCGCCGCGGATCACGTCGTCGATGATGAACCCCATCAGCAGGGGGAAGGCGAACGAAGCAGCCAGCGAAAGGATCGCACAGCCGATCGTCGCGGCGGCGAGAAGCTTGTAAGGGGTCAGGTAACGGGCGACCCGGCGCACGACTTCGCCCGAGCCGCGCGCTCTGACGACCATGCCGGGATTGGGATCGATGTGGCGAAGATGGCTGACCATGTTTGATTCACTGCCGCAGGACTGGCGACGAGGGGCGGAAGGTCGGGGCTGACCCGTCGACGGTCAAGCGGACAGGCCGTTCAGACCGTCTCCCATCGCCGGGCCAGACGGCGAGCGAGCCACAGGAAGACAACCGTGAGCGCGACCAGGACGGACACCTGCGGCCAGAGTTCCCAGAGCGGCCGTTCGCGCCAGAAGACTTTCAGGAAGCCGTCCAAGGCCCAGCCGTTGAAGGTGAACAGCCCGGCCTTCTGCAAGCCTTCCGGCATGAAGGCGCGCGGAACCATGCTGCCGCCCAACGCGGACATGGTCAGGATGACGATGTTGGAGATGGCGTTCAACTGGCCCCGGCTTCGGCAGAACGTTGCAAGGCACATTCCAAATCCTCCTGCGGCGGCGGCCGTGACCGTCGTCATGATGATGAATCCCGGCAGATGGCTCCAGAGCTCCAACCCGAAGACGAGCGCGCCCCAGACAAACATGACGGTGATCTGAACCATGCCGACGAGGGCGATGTAAAGCCACTTGGTCATCAGCAAACCCGTCATGCCAAGGCGGGTGGACAGAAGCCTTTCGAGAGTTCCGTCCTCGGCTTCTTCGAGCAGCGATCCACCCGTTGCCGTGCAGGTGAAGAGCAGGAACATGACGGCGATGCCGGCCGCGTAGAAGGCGATGGCCGGATTGGTCTTCTTCGCCCCGAGCACGTCCACCTTCTTCACGTTGACCGCGCCTCCGCCCTGCGCGGCCGCGACGCTGGCCGACGCGGCGTTGGTCTCGGCGGCGGCCTCCTTCTCTGCGACTTCCGCCGATGAACGCAACTGCTGGAGCATCGTGGTCATCTGCTCGCGTTGTTTGGTCGAAAGCTCGAACCCGGAGCCCGCGCCCTCCATCTGCTTGAGGCCTTTCTCCATCATCAGATCCGGCGATCCAGCCATGGCCACCCTCTGCAGGAGGCCGAAGGTCATCTGCGGCGCAACGGGGTTCGACGTGTCGGCGAGGAGCTCCATCTCGGGACCTTCCTGGCCGAAGTCGGGAAAATACACTCCCCACTCTTTCGGAACGATCAACGCCACGGCCACGTCGCCATCCTGGACCATCGATGTGGCCCGTTCCCGATCGATCGGAATCCGCGGCGTGTTGGGAGGCGAGTTCCGGGGCGTCGCTTCACGGATGAGCTTCAAACCGTCCTCGCGTCCGAGCGCGGCCAGAACTCGTTTGCTGACGGGCGACTGATCCTCGTCGACCACGGCCAACCGAACCGACGGGGTCTTTCCACTGCCCGTCGTTCCGAAGATCAGCGCGAAGATGGAGAAGAAGATGATCGGAACCACGAACGTGAGGGTCTGGGCCACGCGATCACGCCGAAGCCGGGTCCACTGGATGCGCAGGAGGGTGGAGATCATTCGCGGAGTTCCTTTCCGGTCAGGGCGATGAACGCCGCCTGGAGGTTGGGGCTGCGGACCTCGATGTTTTCCACCCGGCAACCGGCCGCCTGCACGCTCTGGATAAGTCCCGGCAACTCCGCCGCAACGTCGGCGATCTTCGTATGCCAAACCCGCCCGTGATCGGCCGATTCACAGCCGGCGGGGCCCTTCGGCATCGGACGGTCGAGCGTAAGCGTCACAGCCCGGAGGTGGCCGACGGTCTTCTCCAACAGCTCTTGGAGCGTGCCGGAAGCGACGACTGCTCCATGGTCGATGATCACGATGCGTTCGCACCGGGCCTCGGCTTCCTCCAGGTGGTGGGTCGTCACCACGAGCGACATCCCGCCGGCCCGGAGTTTTTCGAGCATGTCGTAGATCTTCTCCCGGCTCTGCGGATCGATTCCCACGGTGGGTTCGTCGAGCAGCAGGATCTTCGGATCATGCAGGACGGAGCAGGCGAGGTTAAGGCGCCGTTTCATCCCGCCCGAACAGCTTCGGATCGGCTCATCCGCCCGATCTGCCAAGCCGGTCCAGTCCAATGCCCAAGCGACCTTGGCGCGAATGTGATCCGCGGAAACTCCGTTCAAACGCCCAAATCCGGCCAGGTTCTCCCGAGCCGTCAGCAACCCATACAAAGCCAACTCCTGCGGCACCACGGCCAAAAGCCGTCGCCGGCTGGTCGCGTCAACCTTCTCGCCGAAGATCTCGATTTCACCGTCGTCGAGCCGGACCCGCCCGGCGATTGCGCGGATCAGGGTCGTTTTGCCGGCGCCGTTCGGACCGAGAAGCCCGAGGATCTCACGTTCCCGAAGCTCGAAAGACGCACCGGACAGAGCCTGACTGGCCCCAAAGGATTTACGCGCATTGCGAATGGTAAGAACGGCAGGCACTGGGCGGCAGTGTCGGACAACAAGCCAGATCACCGCAACTGGCATGACACACGGCCGCGAGGAATTCCATCCGCTCCCCCATTTTGTCCAGACTTAGGACGTGCATTTTCTCAAAGCTGAGTTAAATCCGGGTCGTGCCCTGCATGATCGATACGCGTCAGCCTGCCGCCGTCGCGGCCGCCGTCGGCAAATGCTACCGGAACATCTTCCCTGCCGGAGATACCGGATACGTCGACCGGGTCTTCGGATGGGCCTTGGACTGTTTTGAGGGACGCTACAGCGATTACCTCCCGATCGACGCCCGCTACCATGATCTGGAACACACCCTGCAGGGAACGCTCTGCATGTCCCGGCTGCTCGAAGGCCGCCACTTCCGCGGCGCCGAGCCGGTCCTGACCGAACGCATGCACCAGCTTGGCATCGCGGCGATCCTGATGCACGACACCGGCTACCTGAAACACCGTTTCGACGATGCGGGCACGGGGGCCAAATACACGGCCACCCACGTCAACCGGAGCATGGATTTCGCCCGGACGCTGCTTCTGCAAAAGGGATTTACCGCCGTGGAATGCCAGTCTGTCCGGAACATGATCCGCTGCACCGGCCTCAACGTGAACCTCGCGGCCATCGAGTTCCAGAGCGACCTCGAGCGGATGATGGGCCACGCGCTGGGCACGGCCGACCTCCTCGGCCAAATGGCGGCCCCGGATTACCCCGAAAAACTTCCCGTGTTGTTCGCCGAGTTCGAGGAGAGCTCCCGCTTCAGCGGACAGCCGGGGATGTTCAAGAGCGTCGATGACCTCATGGTGAAGACGCCTGGTTTCTGGGAGAAGTATGTGGTCCCGAAGGCGAACAACGATTTCGGCGGGCTCTACCACTTCCTTGAGGACGAGAACGGGCGCAACACCTACCTCGAAAGCATCGAGCGCAACATCAGCCGGATCACGCAGCTGAAAGCGGCCTGAAGTCCCGGGCTCGCACCCGGAATCGGCCGGCAGCGGAATCCATCGCGAGCGTCACGCCTCCCGAAGGATCACGAGCGGCGGTTCATCGAGAACCCCACGGCTTCCAAACCAGCCGATAGCCATCGTCAGGAGCGACACCGTTCCCAACGAAACCACGATGACCATCACCGGCAGGACGAACTCCACCTGGAAGACAAACCGGCTCAGCGCCCACGCCCCGCCGACGGATAGCAACACTCCCGTCAGCCCGGCCAAGACTCCGAGCGCCGCGTATTCCACGAGGAGAATGTGCCGCACCTGACTGCGGGTAGCGCCCAGAGTTCGAAGCAGGACGCTTTCCTGCACGCGCTGGAACCGGCCGGTCAGGATCGCCCCGGTGAGGACCAGCAAACCCGTCAGCACCGTGAAGAGCGCCATGAACTGGATGACGAACGCCACCTTGCCGAGGACGGAGTCGATCGTCTGGAGGATCAACGTCACGTCGATGGTCGAGATGGTCGGAAACTTCTGGGCGATGGCCCGCTGAAGATTGGCGGAGACCTCCGTCGACTCGGCGCGCGTCGTCATGATGTGGAACGACGGCGCCGCTTGCAGGGATTCAGGCGGGAAGACGACGAAGAAGTTCGGCTGCACCCGGCGCCAGTCGACCTCGCGCAACGCCGCCACCCGCGTGACCATTGGAACGCCCTGCACGTCCCACACGATCTTGTCACCCATCGTGACGCGAAGATCCTTGGCTATCCCGACATCCAACGAGACCGGGATGACGTCGTTCGTCGCCTTCTGCGGCCATGAACCCGCGGTCAGCTTCTCCGACTCCGACAACGTATCGCGGTAAGTGGAGCGGAACTCCCGGCGCAAAACCCAGTTCGGAATGCCGTTGGTCTTTCGCGACAACTGGTCCTCGACGTCGATCCCCTTGATCGACTGGAGCCGCATCGTCACCACCGGCGCCTGGTCCAGCACGGGCAATCCCTGCTCCTTGAGCAGAGCCGCCACGGCTTCTTTTTGGTCGGTCTGGATGTCGAAGAGGATCGTGTTCGCCCGGTTGTCCTGCCGTGATGAAACCAGCTGCGTCAGGAGCGTCCGCTGAACGAGCATCAGCGTCACGATGAGGAAGGTCCCGAGACCCAACGATGTGAGCAGAAGCAGCGTCCGGTTGCCCGGCCGATGGAGATTCGCGAGCCCTTGCCGCCAGACGTAGGGCAAGCTCGGTCCGATGAATCTCCGCGTCATCCAGACGAGCATCCTGGCAGCGCCGGCCAACGTCAGGAACGCCACCAGCAGTCCGGCGCCGAAGCCGGCCGCGTCCCGCAACCGCTCGGTGTGGCGCACAAGAAATCCGCCGATCCCAAGCACCAGCAACGCGATGGCGCCCCACTGGGCAAAGTCGCGCCGTGTGGCTGGTTGGACGAAAGCCCGGATGGCCACGAGCGGCGAGATCGAGCGCACCGCGAGCAACGGCAGCAGCGCGAACAGCACGCAAATGCCGAACCCCGCGACCATCGATTCCAGCACCGCGCCCCACGCGATGCCGAAGTCGACCGGCAGTGGCAGGAAATCCGCCAACACCCGCGGCAAGCCGATCTGCACGACCACACCCAGCGCCGCGCCGCCGCCGGCTCCGATCGCGCCGAGCGCCATCGACTGTGCGAGGTAGATCGCAAACGTCTGCGCATTCGTCGCCCCAAGGCAACGCAGCACGGCGACGCTCGGGAGCTTCTGTTTCACATGCGTGTGGATCGCGCTGGCCACGCCGACACCACCGAGCAACAGCGCGATGAAACCGACGAGGCTGAGGAAGTTCGTCAGATTCTCCATCGAACGCCCAAGGTTCTCCTGGCGTTGCTTGACGGTGTCGGAGCTCAGCCGGAGTTGGTCGAACTCAGGCTTGCGATCCTTTACCAAAACGCCCACGTCCGTGCCGGCCGGGAACTGGAAGAATGTCTTGTAGCGGGCCAGGCTCCCGTCGCGGATGAGTTTGGCCCGCTCGACTTCGCCAAGGCTCAAATAAACCCGCGGCGCGATCGTGGCGAAGACGACCGTCTCGCCCGGCACCTTCTTCAGCGATCCCACGACCTTCGTCGTGAGATCACCAATCCGCACCACGTCGCCGACCTTCGCACCGTATTGGATCAACACGCCTTCCTCGACCAGAGCGCCGCCCGAACGGAACTCCTGCGCTGCGTTCGGCGGATCAGTCTCGAGCGATCCGTAGAACGGAAACGGTCCTTCCAGCGCGCGCACCTGGACCAGCCTGCTGCCGTCCGTCGCGGGGAAGCGGATCATGGAAGAGAAGCTGATCTCGCTCGCCTGCTGGCCGCCAAGTTCGCCGAAGAGCTTCTTCTCCGCGTCGCCAAACGCCTGCCGCGAGCCCAGCACCAGATCGGCTGCGAGAAGTCCTTTGGCCTGAAGTTCGATGGCCGCTTCGAGATTTTTCCCGAACGAAGCGATGGCCACCAGCGCACCGATCCCAAGCACGATCGACGAACTGAAAACGATCAGGCGACGTCGGCTGTGCCGGCTATCACGCCACGCCATGCGCCAGGTCCAGGGCGTGAACAGGCAACGGAGTATCGCGCCGATCATCGGACGATGTCCTCCACCACGGCCCCGCCCTTGAGCCGAATGGTCCGCTGCGTGCGGGCCGAAAGTTCGAGATCATGTGTCACGAGCACGAGCGCCGTGCCCGCAGCGCGGTTGAGCTCGAAGAGAAGTTCCACGATCCGGCCGCTGGTTTCGGCGTCGAGGTTGCCGGTCGGTTCGTCGGCGAAAAGTATCTGGGGACGATTGATGAAGGCCCTCGCCAGAGCCACGCGCTGCTGTTCACCGCCGGACAGCTGGGTGGGATAGTGCCCAAGCCTCTCGCCTAAGCCCACCCGGCCGAGCAACTCGACCGCGTGCTGGCGGGCGCCGGTGTCGCCGCGAAGTTCGGCAGGAACCATGACATTCTCCAGCGCGGTCAAGGTCGGGATCAGCTGGAAGTTCTGGAAGACGAAGCCGACCAGTTCGCTGCGAAGACGCGCCAGCCCGTCTTCTCCAAGGCCCGTCAGCGAACGGCCACCCAACAAAACTTCGCCCGTCGTCGGCTGGTCGAGTCCCGCACAGAGGCCGAGCAACGTCGTCTTGCCGCTGCCAGAAGGACCAACGATCGAGCAGGTCGCAGCCGAGCCGACATGGAAGCTGATCTCCTTCAGCACCGGCAACGGTCCGGCCGTGGTGGCGAAGGACTTCGTAACTTTCCGCACTTCGAGGATCTCGGACATCGCGGCTGACTTTGGTGGAGAACGCGGATGAGTCAAACGGCCCGGTCTGAAGTTTTCCGTCGATTGCGCCGGCCGCTCCGGCGGCTACATTCGCGTCGGATGATCCGAAATGTTTTCGCCACCTTCGCGGCCTTGTTCGTCATGGCCGCGATTTCCGCCTCGGCGCAGGCCACCAACCGAGCGGTGCTCGTGCTGGGCGACAGCATCGCCGCGGGCTACGGCGTCGAACCCGAGGAAGGGTTCGTCAGCCTGCTCCAGAAGAAGGTCCAGGAGGCCAAACTGCCCTTCACGGTGGTCAATGGCGGCGTCAGCGGCGACACCACGTCGGGCGGGCTGCGGCGCATCGACTGGCTGCTGCGGCGCAAGATCGACGTGCTGCTGCTCGAACTTGGCGGCAACGACGGCCTGCGCGGCATCACACCCGGCGCCAGCCGGACCAATCTCCAGGCCATCATCGACAAGACAAAGGCCAAGTATCCGGACGTCCGCGTGATCGTCGCCGGGATGCAGATGCCGACGAACATGGGCCGCGACTACACCGACGAGTTCGCCGCGATTTTCAAAACGGTCGCCAAGCAGAACGCTGCGACGCTGATTCCTTTCCTCCTTCAAGGCGTCGGCGGCGATCCGAAGCTGAACCAGCCTGACATGATCCATCCCAACCCGGCCGGCCATCGGATCGTGGCGGAGAACTGCTGGACCGCGCTGAAGCCGGTTCTGGACGAATTGGCCAAGTGAGGCTCAGTTGCCGCTGTTCGAGATG
>JAYUUX010000434.1:0-6355 GCA_043754645.1 Verrucomicrobiales bacterium
CGTCCCCGTTCGACTCGTTTCTCCAGACCGTCGGCGACCGCGTGGCGGAACTCCGGCCTGTTCCCGTCGCGGCCGACTCACTAGAGTCCGCCCGGTCAATGTTGTTCCCGACCACATGCTGGACAGACCTCGCGCACGCGTCGCTCAACGGAGACACCGTTGCGCGGTCGGCGTTGGAAGGCCTGTGCCAGCGCTATTGGACGCCGGTCTACGGATTCGTCCGGGCGCGCGGTTACCGGGAGGCCGAAGCGGAGGATCTGACCCAGGGCTTCTTTCTCCGCATCCTCGAAAGCGCCAGTTGGAAACGCGCCTGCCCGACGCGGGGGCGTTTCAGGACTTTTCTCCTCGGTGCCGTCGTCCACTTCCTGATGGATGAAAAGGAGCGCCGCAACGCCGCAAAGCGGGGCGGTGGCCAACAACCGTTGAGCCTGGACGAAATGCCTGTGGACCTCGTCCCGCCCATCGCGGAGGCGGATCCGGCCCGTGTGCGGGAGTTCGACCGCTCGTGGGCGGTGGCTTTGATGGATGGGGCCATGCGAAACCTTGAAGCCGAATTCCGGGAGGCCGGAGCCGAAGAGCGGTTCGCCGCCCTGCTCCCATTTCTGCCCGTCGGGCTTGAGCAGCCCGCCTACGAAACCGCAGCAGCCTCCTCCGGCCTGACACTCTCGGCCCTCAAGACCGAGGTTCTCCGGCTCCGCCGGAGGTTCCGGCTTTGCCTGCGCGCCGAAGTCGCGCGCACGGTGGACGCGCCGCACGAGATCGACGCCGAGTTGGCGTATCTGCAGGAGGTCCTGCTCGATCCGGGGCACGACTTCGCCAGAAACAGCAACCCCGCATGATCATTCCCGAAGAACAGATGCGGAAGCGGCCTGCCGGGTGACGCCAAAGATCGTGTTCCTCCGATGACCGAGAACGCCAATCGTTGTCCCAGCTGCGGCACGGCGCGCGAGAGCGTCCTGATCCGGGGGCTGTGTCCGCGTTGTCTGTGGAAGGCCTTTTCCGACACAGACGCGGAAATGGCTGGCGACGGAGCGTCCGCACCCGATGTCTGCAAGGGCGCCGAGCCCCCCGTGGCCTCGCCGGCCTTGGGCGGCTTCCGGGTGCCCGGGTTCACGATGATCGAGGAGCTCGGTCGCGGAGGAATGGGCATCGTGTATCGGGCCCGCCAGAAGGCGCCGGACCGCGAGGTCGCGCTAAAGATGGTGCTAACCCACATCGCATCGTCGCACGAGCTGGCCGACCGGTTCCGTATCGAAGCGAAGGCGGTCGCAGCGTTGGAGCATCCGAACATTCTCCCGATCTACCAGGTAGGTGAACACGACGGGCTGCCGTGGTTCAGCATGAAGCTCGCGGCGGGTGGAACGCTGGCCCGGAAACAGCCGGAGCTGAAGGGTGAGTGGCGTGAGATCGCCGCACTGGTAGCCACGCTGGCCGACGCCGTCCAGTTCGCCCACGAACGCGGCGTGCTGCACCGCGACCTCAAGCCGGAGAACATCCTTTTCGACGAGGAAGGCCGCGCCTACATCAGCGATTTCGGGTTGGCCAAGATCGCCGGCGAGGAGCAGCAGTTGACGCGGTCGGTCTCGATCTTCGGCACGCCCAACTTCGTGTCGCCGGAGGTTGCCGAAGGGGGAGTGCGTCGGGCGACGACGGCAAGCGACATCTACGCCTTGGGCGCACTTCTCTTCCAGTTGATCGCCGGCCGTGCACCGTTCATCGCGGAAAGCCTGCCGGGGCTGATGCGGCAGATCACCGACACGCCGGCGCCGTCGCCGACGAAGTTCGCGGCGGACCTGCCGCGTGATCTGGAGATCATCTGCCTGAGGTGTCTCGAAAAGGAACCGCACAAACGCTATGCCACCGCACGCGAGTTGGGCGAAGACCTGCGACGATGGCTGGAAGGCCGGCCGATCCTGGCACGACCCGTGGGTGGCTTCGAAAGGCTGGCGGCGTGGGCCCGGCGAAATCCGGCGATGGCGGGCCTTTCGGCAGCGCTGATTTTGACCGTCGTGGTGGGAACGAGTCTCCTGATCCGCGCCAATCTCAATCTGGCCCGGGCGCTGGAACGAACGTCCGCCGCCGAACGAACGGCCCGGGAGAACCTGGGCGCGGTGCTGCGTGACAAGGTCCAGACGCTCCGGCGCGCGAAGGACTTTTCGGAGCGGAGCAACATCCTCGCCGCCGTGGCGCAATCCGCCGCCGTCCAATCGACGCCGGAGCTCCGCAACAACGCGGCGGCCGTTCTGGCATGGGGCGACGACTCGGTCCCGAATGATCGACGGGTCTACACCGAATTGGCCGGTGCAAACGGGACGGGCGGGTGCAGCTTCGACGTCAGTCCCGACGGGCAGTGGGTCGTCTCCGGCTCGATGGACGGGGTCCACCTCTGGAGCATCGCGGCCGGCAAACGTGTCTGGTCGGGCACCGCGATCGCCTTCCCGTGGAACTACGTCGCGTTTCATCCCGACGGGAAGTCTTTCCTCTACAGCGCGCGGACCTTCGGCATCAAACGGCGCGAGTTCACGTCGAACGCCGACGGCTCCGTCAAAGTAGGGCCGCCCACGTCGGTCGGCCCGGCCGCGGACACGACCATCATGGGCTATGCGGCCAATGGCCGGGATTGGATTGTCGCCGCCGCGCGCGCCGGGCTCTACATCAACCGGGTGGAACTGTGGCCGGACGGCGAGCCCGGCCGCGCCGCGATCCTTGCGAGCGGCGAAACGCTGACGACGTTCTCGCTGAGTCCCGACGGAAAGACCGGCGCCAGCGCGCTCCTGCCGCCGGCGGAAATGCGGCTCTGGTCCATCGGTCCCCCGAACTCGTCGACTTTTTTCGGACCCCGTCAGGTGCTCGCAAAAGAGTTCGCCCCGGATGGGCGGATCATCGTCACTCGCGAGGCCCACCGTTATTCCGTCCACGAATTGGCCACTGGCAAGGTCGTGGGCGTATGGCCGGCCGTGCAGGGGATCCATGCGCTGGCCAAGCCCGTTTTCAGCGCGAAGGGCGATCGTCTGGCCGTCGCCCAAGGCCCGGACAGGGTGCAGATACTCGACGGAACGACGTTTCGGGACCGGGTGACGCTGGCCTCGCCGAAGGGCACCGCGATAGTCGACTACCGCTTCAGCGCGGATGGCCGGAATCTGCTGGTTCTAAACGTCCTCAACGGAGTTGAGCTCTGGCACGTGGATCGGCTGGAATCGGAGCTCGCGCGTCTCGGAGTTCAAAGCGAAACGACGGGAACGATTCGCTGAGCGGTTGGGCAAGGACGGCGGCTCGCGACCGGGGAATGTCAGGAAACCAACCAGGCAAGGATCGCCTTCTGCGTGTGGAGACGGTTCTCGGCCTCCGTGAATATCGTGTCGGCATGGGCCTCCAGCGTCTCCTCGCTGATCTCGTTGCCGCGGTAGGCCGGCAGGCAGTGCATGACCAGCGCGTCCGGTTTCGCGCGTTTCACCAGCGACGCGTTGATCTGATAAGGGGCGAGGTCCTTGAGGCGATCGGCGGATTCGGCTTCCTTGCCCATCGAGACGAAGACGTCCGTGTAGAGGAGATCCGCACCGTTGGCCGCCGCATTCACATCCTCGGTGCACACGATGTTTCCACCGGCCCGGGCCAACCGATCACTCGAAGGCTGGTAGGCCTTGGGGGCGGCAATGCGCAGTTCGAAGCCGAGTTTTGACGCGGCCCAGATCCACGAGAGCGGGACGTTGCACGCGCCGTCGCCGACGAACGTGACGATTTTTCCGCGGATCGAACCGCGCTTCTCCTGGAAGGTGAAGATGTCGGTGAGGATCTGGCAGGGATGTTCGTCGTCGGTCAGGGCGTTGATCGTGGGGATTCCGGAGTAGCGGGCGAAGTCGTCGACATCCTGCTGGGCGAAAGTGCGGATGACCGCGCCGTGGACCATGCGTCCGAGGACTCGGGCGGTGTCCTTGATCGGCTCGCCGCGGCCGAGTTGGATGTCCCCGGCGTTGAGGAAAAGCGGACGGCCGCCGAGTTCATGGATTCCTACTTCGAAGCTGACCCGGGTGCGGGTGGAAGACTTGGAGAAGATCAGCGCCCATGTTTGACCGGCGAGCGGCCTGGCGTCGTGACCCCGGTTCGATTTGATCGCGGCCGCGGTGTTCAGCACGTGGTCCATGTCCGCCCCGGACATGGCCTCCAGACTCAGAAGATGTTTCATTGAACCGGCGGATACATTTTTGGAAAGCGCGGAATATGCGTGAACGGGGGCCCTAGGCAACGGGAACTTTGAGGGTGCGAAGGTTCGTTGCCGAAGCCTGCCGTGGGACGCTTGGGGTTTCGTCGAGTTACCGGACGGGCTGGATTGGTTCCAAGAAAAAAGGCGATCCGATTGGATCGCCTTTCGTGACTGCAGATTCGAAACGTTCCGGCTTACGCGCGCTTGCGGCGCATGAACGGGATCACGGCGAGAGAGGCTCCGAGCAGAGCCCACGTCGACGGCTCGGGGACCGGGATGATCTCGCCGGACGGCATTTGCCATGCACCCTGGCCGCCGGGGTTGCCGGCAAAGAAGATCGAATTGAGCTTTTCCTGCGGAACCGTCGTCGAAAAAAAGACGCGGTCGGCGGTTCCGCCGGGTGTCAGGGACAGGTTTACCCCGCCGGCCCACCCGCTGATTGTCAGGACAGCTCCACCGGTCAGCGTGCCGAAGCTGGCAAATGTCAGATCCGCATCGGTGGCGTCATCGAGGAGGTTCAGGATACTGGAACCCGTGAGGTTCAGGGCTCCGAAATTCTCGTCGTGATTGTTGGCGTTCAGTGTGCCTCCGGCGAACGTGAGGCCGGCAGAATCGTTCACGAGATTTCCGCCGCCCGAATCCAGGGTGAGCGCCGCGCCGGAAGCGATCGTCACGCTGGAGACGCTTCCCAAAGCCCCGTTGGCCCCAAGCGCCAGTGTTCCCGCATTGATTGCCACCGACCCTGACGCCGAATTGGCGCTACCGAGGCGGAGGGTTCCGGATCCGTTCTTGGCCAGTGAAGAGGATCCGGAAACGACACCGGACAAGGTAAGGTTGTCGGAGCCGCCGATGGAACCGCTGCCCAACACGATGTTGTTCGCGATGGTTCTCGTTCCGGATGCCTGCAGGGTTCCGCCATTGAGCGCGACCGATCCGGAACCGGCCGCAGTGTCGGCGGCAAGCGTCAGAGTGCCCGCACTAAGGGTGGTGCCCGCGCTGTAGCTGTTGGCACCTGACAGGGTCAGGCTGCCGGTTCCTGTCTTGGACAAGGACCCGGGGCCGGAAACGATGTTCCCCAAAGTGATGTTGTTGGCACCGGACGAAGACAGGGTGAGTTGGAAGGAGCCCAGATTGACGTTGCCGCCGAATAGCAGTCCGGCACCGGCGGCCGAGAAAGTCTGGCTGGCACCGAGACTGATCTGCTGGTTGATCGTCTGAAGATTCGCGCTGGAATTGAGAACCCCGACACCGCCAAGACCTACCCCGCCTTCGAGGAGGATTTCGTCCGAGGTAAGCCCGCTGAAGACGAAGGCTCCGGCTCCGACCGAAAAGTTCATCGAGTTGATGTCCCATCCGCCGTTGGCGCGCGGATTCAGCTTCACGGACCCGGCGAAGAAAAGATCGTCCGTTCCGTCATTATTGGGGGCGACGTTGGAATCCCAGTTCAGCGCGTTGCTCCAAAGACGGTTGCCGGATCCGCCTGCTCCATCCCAGGTGAAAGTGTCGGCGAACGACGGAAACACCAGCGCAGTGGCAATCACGGAGGTAGAAATCCGGATCAGGCTTGAGCGACGGCTCTGGACGTTTGAGTAAGTGGTTCCTTTGAGCATGGGCGGATGCATTTGGGGTTTCCTGTAATTGGGACGTCGGTGGAATACCGTCACGAGGCTCCGAACATCAATTAGAAACTGGCTTTTCGGCCAAGTTCATCAGCAGGTCCGGGTCCGCGCCTTGTTTCCGCAGGGTTCTCAGCGAAAGCGAATCATGGCGCTTGGCGAGCCGGAGACCTTGAGAATCGCGAACCAGCTCGCAGTGGTAGAACTCCGGGATTTGCGCTCCCAGCATCTGGTAGAGGAGGATTTGACGGGCTGTTGAAACCAGGAGATCGGCTCCGCGCACGACCTCGGTGATTCCCATCAGGATGTCGTCCGTCACCACCGCGAGTTGGTAGCTGGGGATTCCATCGTGGCGCCAGACGACGAAATCGCCGAAGTCTTTCCCGGCCGTGAACGAATGGGGTCCCAGATGTCCGTCTACGAAGGTGACGGTTTCGCTGTCTCGGACACGGAATCGCCAATTGAACCGGCCCGTCGTCGGAACATCTTTCGCAGTGCGGTTTCGGCAATTGCCGGGATAGACGGGTTCCTCATCGCC
>JAYUUX010000435.1:0-2589 GCA_043754645.1 Verrucomicrobiales bacterium
AAGCGGTCCGCGTCGCAGTCGAGCCCGAGGCCGAGCTGGATCTTGCCCTTGCGGACCAGGGCGCTGACTTCCTCCATGCCTTCGGCGTTCGGCTCGGGATGATGGCCGCCGAACATCGGATCAGGTTGGGCGTTGAAGACGGTCACGGTCGCGCCGTTCTCCTTCAGCAATTCATCGAGGTAGCCCGCGCCGGTGCCATACATGAGCTGCACGCCGACCTTGAGCTTGGCCCTTTTGATCGTGGCGAAGTCGACGAACTTGCGGAGCTGCTTGAAGTAGTCGGGCTTGGGATCGATCTCCTTGCACTTGTAGGTGCCGACAACCGCGGCTTTGAAACTCCAGCCCTTGGCTTCGAGGGCCGCCACGTTGGCTTCGATGGGTTTCGTCACGTCGGTCGTGGCCGGGGCTCCGTTCCAGGTGGAAAACTTCAATCCCTGATACTCGGAGGGATTGTGGCTGGCCGTCATGTTGATGCCGCCGATGGCCTTCCGGGCTCGGATGGTATGGGCGATGACGGGCGTGGGCGTGGGCCGGTCGCAGACGAGCGGGGTGAAGCCGTTCGCTTCGAGCACCTCGGCGGCGGCGAGGCAGAATTCCTTGCCGAGGAAACGGGTGTCGCAGCCGAGGATCAGGACGGGCTTACGACGGGAGATTTCCGATTTCGGATTTCCAATCTCAGATTTCAAATAGTCGGCGATCGCCTGGGTGGCGAGGCGGACGTTGTCGAAGGTGAAGTCGCGGGCGATGAGGCCGCGCCAGCCGCTGGTGCCGAATTTGATGGGTGAGGACATGGAAGAGGGTTGTTGATGCCGGATACCGGATTCCTGATGCCCGATCTCCCCGCCCGCTGTCCATGCTGATCCGGAATCCGGGATCGGGAATCAGCCCTTCCGCCCGGCCGCTTCAGCCGACCTTCTTCCAGTCGAGGGCGCCTTTCTTCAACGCGTAAATGTAGCCGATGAAGAGGATGCCAAGGAACGAGAGCATGGCCCCGAGGATGTAGAACCCGTGGGTCGCGAGCATCTCCTTGTAGACGACCGCCCACGGATACATGAACACGACCTCGATGTCGAAAAGCACGAAGAGCAGGGCAACCAGGTAGAATTTGACCGAAAGCCGTGTGCTGCCCTCGCCCATCGGGAGCATGCCGCACTCGTAGGGGATGTTCTTGGTGGGCGTGACGACGCCGCGTTTGGCCGCGAACAGGCCGGCCACCTTCGAAAGGATCAGATTGCTGGCCGCGAATCCGACGGCGACAAGGCCCAGGATCAGAATAGGAATGTATTGCTCGAGCTGCGAATCCACGCGGCGAATAATGCGGCCGAGAGCGGGCTCGGCAAGGGCAAAGGCCGCCTCGAAGTGGTGTGCCGCCCGCATTGCATCCGGCCCGGGGCTGGGATACTTAGGCTCGCGTGCAGCCCGAGCCATCATTGCTTTTGCTCGTTCCCGCCTACAACGAGGAGGAACGGATCGGCCCGACCCTGCGCGAATTTGCCGCCTACTTCCGCGACCACTACCGCGGCCCATTCAAGCTGATCGTCGTCCTCAATGGCTGCCGGGACAACACGCTCGGCGTCGTCCGCGACGTGGCGAAGGAGTATTTTTGGGTCGGGGCGCTGGAGTTCAAGGAGCCCATCGGCAAGGGCGGCGCGCTGATCGAAGGACTGCAGCTTGCGCCGCTCGCGGATCTCATCGGCTACGTCGACGCCGACGGCGCGACCTCGCCCGAGGCCTACATCAAGCTTGTCCGGCTCTGCACCGACACCGACTGCGTGATCGGGTCGCGTTGGCTGCCCGGCGCGAAGCTCCACCAGTCGCAGCCATGGCTGCGGCGCTTCGTCAGCCGCTGCTTCCACGCCATCGTCGAGGTGCTGTTCTGGATGCGGATCAAGGACACGCAGTGCCCGGCCAAGGTCATCAAACGCCCGGCCATCGAGAAAGTGCTGCCGCGCCTGAGCGCCGCCGACCTGGCGTTCGATGTGAACCTGCTCTACTCGCTCAAGCGCGCAGGTTTCACGGTGAAGGAGGTCCCGACCGAGTGGACCGACAAGGCGGGTTCCAAGGTGACCAAGACGCTCTTCCGTTCCTCGCTCACGATGTTCCTCAGCGTGGTGCGCCTGAGGTTGATCTACTCCCGGTTCTACAAGCGACTGACGTGGCTGCGGCCGCTCGAAGCCTGGTTGTTCATGAAGCTCCGGGCTCCCGCCCCGCGCCGTGAAGTCGTCACCACGCCCGACCATCCGGAAGTCGCCGCGACCCAGCCGATCAAGCCGGGTTGAAGCGGTCGCTCATGCCGACGGAGATGGAGGGGTCTTTTTTCGTCCCTGCCACCAGGTGAATAGAGCTGTAACAATCAGAGCTGCCAGCGCGGCCCATCCCATTGCCTGGATGATCGCTTCCGAAGTGGCTGTGGAGGTTCCACCCCAGATCCCCGGTCTTCCGGTCGATGACGCGAAACGACGTTGAGCTAGCCAGTAGAGGCCGGCCACTAGTGCCAGAGGAACCACGAACCCGAATCTTGATCGAGCCAACAAGCTGTTCAGCAGTGTATTTGCAAGTGTCAGGGGTAGCAGGCACCACGAGAACCAG
>JAYUUX010000436.1:0-12364 GCA_043754645.1 Verrucomicrobiales bacterium
CGAGAGCATCGAGTCCTTGAACTCCTTGAAGTTTGGAATGTTCAAGGATCCATCCACGTCGTCCTTGAGCTGCTTGTTCAGTTCGGTGCGGGCGTCGACGGCCCAGCCCCGGTAGGAGCCGATCCGGTCGTTGAGCGTCCGCGCGGCGGCAAGGCGCGTGTCCTGGTCGAACTTGAAGTCGACGACCTCGACGAGGCTCTTGTCGACCTTGCCCTTGAGACGCTTGGTGTCGTCCTTGGCGGTGACGACCTGCTTGGCCATCTCGATGATCCGCTGCTCGAGCTTGGCCGTGATGTCGGCGTCCTCGAGGGAATCGGTGGCGGCCATGCCGAGGTCGCGTTGGGCGTTCTCAAGCCGCTGGCTGACCTGTTTGACGAGTTCGGCTTCCAGCTCGGCGAAGTATTTCTCGCCCCGCTTCACGATGATCTCCTTCTCGGCCGGCGTGAACGAGTATCGCTTTTCGTCGGCTCCGACGAAGTTGGTGTAGGCCGGTGCGTCGAGCAGCTTCTTCAGCCGGGCGAGCAGGTTGGTGGCATTGACCTTGTCGGCCACGGGCACGCCCTTCGGCGCGTCCTTCAGGTCGAGCTTCAGGTCGACGGGGATGAAGCTGAAGAGCGCGCGGTCGACTCCGCCGAGTCGTTCGATCTGGCTGTTGAGCTCCTTCCAATGGGCCTTGGCACGGTCCTGCTGGTTGAGTTCGCCGATGAAGTCGAACTGGTTCTCCACCCGGACCGAACGGGCCTTCGAGGTGAACCATCCGAGGACGCCGGAGAAGGGTCCGGACACCTGGGCCGCGCCGCTCGACGGCGAGAGGATGACTTCGGCGAGCGGGACACCATCGCGGGAATCACGGGGGGCCTTGGCCGAGATGAACGTCTCGATGAGGGTGTTCGGCAGGAGGCGGATGGCGTCGGCGACCTGCGAGTAGGCGCCGATCACGGGCTCGACCCCCTCGTCGAAACGTTGGAGGTCCGAGTAGGTGCCGACGAGTTCATCGGAGCCGAACAGCAGCTTCTTCGCGCGCGGTTCGCCGCTGCCGTAATAGCCCCATTGGATCGCGGCCTTGTCATGGGGCAGGGCGTTGGTGTGGGTGCGGATGTAGGCGCCGACCTGCACGGCCGCCTTGAAGACGGTGTATTCCATGATGGACGACGACGCGTAGCGGTTGGTCCACGGCGCCATGCTGTTGGTGCCGGAAATGTAGGCCTTGAACCACTGGTCCATCTCCTCGCGGTTGAGCGTCGAGGACAGGCTGCCGGCGAAGTTGTGCCGGAGTCCGAGCACGTGGCCGACTTCATGGGCGACGACTTCGCGGACGTAGTCCTGTGACGCGCGGAGCACGGCCTCGTCGGTCAGGCCGTCGTTGGCGAGGAGGTCTTCGAGGCCCTGGGCGTATTGGTGGGCGAACTCGACGGCGCCGATGTGGCAGAGGCCGTTGGCCGTCATCCACGGAAAGCCCTGCGCCGCGTCGCCGCCGAAGCCGGTGGCCGTCGCGCCCTTCTTGTCGGCGACGATGTCACGCATCGAGCGGAGCATCGCGCGGGCGCGGGATTTGCCGCTGATGGCGAAGACGCTGGTCATGTAGGCCTGGCCGTGCTGCGACTGGCCGGTCCGGGGATCGATGAGGATGTCGGCATAAGCGAAGCCGGCGCTGTCCCACGGCACCCATTGCACGATGTTGTAGCGCGGATCGGGAGCGGTGACGCCCTCGGGAGCCTTCTCGACGCGGACGAGATTGGTGCCGAAGGCGCGGTTCCAGTAGACGATGCCGTCCTTGACGGCCTGCACGTAGGGCTCGGGCGTGTTGGCGCTGTAGTGGAAGACGATCGGCTTCGACGTGTCGAACCGGGCCATCTGCGGCGACGCGCGGCCGGTCGTTTCCTCCAGGCGGGCCTGCGTTTCGAAGAAGCGCGAGTAGCGGAGGTCGGACGCCTTCGCTTCCTTGCCCTGGAAACCGCCGGTCGAATACGGCGTGAAGAAGTAGCGGACTTCAAACTGCTGTTCGACGTTCGACTGCGCCTGGCGGTCGCGGACCTGGACGCTCTGCCTTATGACGAGCTGGTCGTCGTTCTTCACGGCCTGGAACACGCGGGACTGCGGGATCTCCAACGATTCATCGCGCGACACGGAATCGAATCCGCGGCGGCCGCCATACCAGATCTCCGTGTAGAGCCGGCGCATGCCGCGGTTGAAGTCGATGACCACCCTGGTCGCATCCTGTTCGACGATCGGAAACGTCGTCAGCAGCCGGCGGGCGGGAAGATCCTTCGTGACGATGAGGCCGTCGGTCGATTCGTAGAGGTCCACGCCGTCATGGAAGAGCTCGAAGCGGACGATCTTGCCCGACAACCCCGTCGACGTGGCCGCGAGCGCCTGCGGGATGCGCGAGGCGGACATGAGGTGCTCTTTGCCAAGCGCGGAGCGCGGGATCACGAGCGTGTTGTTCGTGCCGACCGACAGCTCCAGCGCGGGCTTGGGCGCGGGTTTGGCGGGAGCGGCCGCCTTCGTCTGGCCTTGGACGGAAACCGTCAGGGTGGCCAGCAGACAGGCGAACGCGACGAGTTGCTTCAACGGATGGGCGACGACTTGAGCCGTCGGGGCATGGTGTGCAGTCATGGGATTTGGAAGAACTTCGCAGAATTAAGTCGGCCAAAGGGACTCTTGCAACGCCGGACTCGTTCGCCCGATGGGACGCGAGGGGAAAGGTCCGCCCGCCCTTTCAGCGGCGGCTCGGCTGCGTGGGCAGCGGCAACGTGTCGCGGCCGGGCGTCTTGGCCGGCTGGTGCATGCCGGGTCCGAGGCGCTTGAGCGGATCCTCGGAATCCCGCGACCGGATCGCGCGGTAGATCCAGACGGCGAGGATGCCGCTGACCAGCAGCAGCAGGATGGGGAACCAGAACTTCCAGTCCACGCGGCTGAGATGGTAGCTCACCCAGTCGAGGAATCCGCGGCGGCGGTCGGTGAGGGGCGGGTGTTCGCTGTGTTTGGCGCTGCCCTTCAGCTCCTCGGTCAAACGCGCCATGACGGCGGGCACGTCGAGCCGGAGCATGGTCGCGTAGGTGCGGACAAACCCCTTGACGTAGACCGGCGCCACGAACACGTCGTAGTCGCCCTCGTCGAGGGCGCGGATGTGGTCGGTCTTGATCTTGGTGATCTCGGCGACCTGGTGGACCGTCAGGCCCCGGGCTTCCCGCGCGGTGCGGAGCTCTTCTGCCACAGTGGACATTTCAATCTTCAATAACGGCGGGACAAGGCCCAACGCAAACGCCAAGTGCAACGGACGCGGGATTCGGGACCCGACCCGAGTTCCGCCGCTGGTCAACCGGTGCCGCCGCGCCCTTGCCCGGCCCGCGAACGGGCCGTAGTTTCGCCGCCATGTTTCGTTGCCTTCTCACGTGCCTCCTCGCCGGCATGGTGATCCTCGCCGGATGCGTGCCGGAATCCTCGTCGCAGGACGAGGAGCGCGACGCGCATGTCCTTGCCGGAAAACAACGCCTCGTGAACCGCGACATCGACGGGGCCATCGCGGAATTCGAACAGGCTTTGCAGGTGAATCCGAAGAACGCGGCCGCCCACTTCGAGCTCGCCGTCGTCTACAAGTCCCTCAGGAACGACGACGCCTCGGCCATCTACCACTACCAGAGATTCATCGCCAGCCAGCCAGCCCACCGCCGCCGCCCCCTCGCCGAGCAGGCCATCAAAGGCTGCCGCCAGGACATCGCGAAGGCGGAGCAGGAATCGTTGAACGGATCGATCTCCCGTTCCTACCAGCAGGCCATGAACACGAACCAGGTCCTCGTGCAGCGGGTCCAGATGCTGGACGCCGAGGTCGCACGCCTGTCGGCGCTGCTGCGCAACCTCGGCGCCATTTCCGTTCCGCAAACCAACCTTGCCCAGCAGCCCCAGATCGACGTGGGCCAGAGACAGTCCCCGCGACCCGACGTCCCGCCCCAGCGCGGGACCGCGGCGGCCCAGCCCCGAAATGAAACGCCTCCCACCGCGCCCCAGCAACGCACCCACACGATCCGGCGGGGCGACACGCTGCGCAGCCTCGCCGTGCAGTATCGCGTGCCGGTCGACAAGCTCCTCGCCGCCAACCGGAACGTCGACGCCCGCAAGTTGAAGATCGGGCAGACCCTTGTCATCCCGGCGCCCTGACGCTCCCGCCGCATGCTCCCGAAGCTGTTCTTTTCAGCCATCGCCGCCTTCTGGGCCGTGATGATGTTCCTCCTCGTCCGCTCGGAGTTCGGCCTCGGGGGCGGAGGCATCTCGGGTTCGCTTTCGCCGGAAGTCGTCTGGGAGAAGATGCTCACCGCGCAGGACACGTCGTCGTTGGAGATCCTCTTCCGCGGAAAAAGGATCGGCATGGGCCGGTGGGCGTCCGGAGTGAAGCAGGACACTGCCGATCTTGGCGCCAACGACGACGGGCTCGCGGGCGAGGGCCGGGTGGAGCGGGTGACCGGCTACTCCGTCGAGCTCGACGGGAACGCGTCGATCGCGGCCCTGACCAACACGCTGCGCTTCTCGCTCGGCGGATCGTTCGAGACCAACTTCCACTGGAGCCAGTGGGAGGTCCGGCTCGCGCTGAAGCCGCTCCAACTGGAACTCTCCGGCTCGCTCGACTCCGGCGAAGTGGCGATGAGCTACAACGACGGCTACCAGGCGGTCCAGCGCCGGTTCACCCGCGAACAGCTCCGGAGGCCGGACACCCTGCTGGCGGACCTCGCCGGGCCCGCCGCGCTGCTCATCGCGGGCCAGGTCAAATCCGCCATGACCGCGAACGGGGTTGCCACCAACGCCGCATCCGGCTCCGCCATCCGCTGGGAAGCGGGCTTCGACTGGATGGACCTCGGCCACGGTTCACTCCGCGTGTATCTGCTGCGCGGCAAACTGGGCGACAACCTGCAGGTCAAACTATGGGTCAGCCGCGCCGGTGAGATCCTGCGCGCGGAACTGCCCTACCAGATCGTCATCGTGAACACCGAATTGCCACGCCTGAAGCCAAGGAGCGCATGATCGAGATCGACCACCTGGTGAAACGGTTTGGCGACCTGACCGCCGTGAACGACATCTCGCTCACCGTGAAACCCGGTGAGTTCTTCTGCGTCCTCGGGCCCAACGCCGCCGGCAAGACGACGACAATCCGCATGCTCGCCGGCCTCATCAAGCCGACCTCCGGCAGCGCCCGTATCGCGGGATTCGACATCCAGACCGATCCTCTCGCCGCCCGCCAACGCCTGGCCTACGTGCCCGACTTCCCCTTCCTCTACGAGAAGCTCACGCCCTGGGAGTTCTTCCGCTTCATGGGCGAACTGTTCCGCATGTCCGAGGGTGGAATTCAACAGGCCGGCCGGGAACTGTTTCCCCGGCTCGGGCTCGAACCCTTTGCCGGCAAGCTCATCGAGGGCCTGTCCCACGGCACCCGCCAACGCGTCGCCATCGCCGCCGCGCTGATGCACGACCCCGAAGTCTTCATCATCGACGAGCCGATGGTCGGGCTCGACCCGCAACACGCCCGCGTGGTGAAGGACATCCTGCGGGAACGCGCCCTTCGAGGCATGACAGTGTTCCTGTCCACCCATCAGCTCGCGATGGCCGAGGAGATGGCCGACCGCATCGGCATCATCCACAAAGGGCGGTTGGTGGCGGTCGGGTCTAGGGAAGAACTCCGCGGCAAAGCGGGCACGGACGGCGCGCTCGAAAAAGCCTTCCTCGCCATCACGGCCGACGACGCCGTCGATCCCGGGACAACGTGAAGACCGGAAGAAACCTCTTGCACCGAGATCCACCGCAGGGTTCATTTGCGGCCCCGTTGCGCACGTGGCGAAATGGCAGACGCGCTACTTTGAGGTGGTAGTGCCGTAAGGCGTGCAGGTTCAAGTCCTGCCGTGCGCACCAACTTTCATTGGGAAATCTGGTTCTGCAACGGTTCCAAGCACAGCTTCCGCTCAGAATTCCTGTTCTGATCGGGGGCAGCGGGCGGGAAATGAATTTGCCGGCCCTCTTCAGCTACCGAAAGCCAAGGCTACAATCTACTGACTCAAGACCCAAGGCGGGCCAAAAACTACTGTCGCTTGGCCAACCGCGTCGACCGCAGGAACGGCGGCGCGGCAAAGTTCGAAGTGGAAGTGTCGCAGTGAAACTCACGCGTCTATTCGACATTCAACCTCAATCTCCCCGCGCGGTATCGAAGTCGACTTCGGCCCAAACCTTGGCGACACCTCCCTCCGCGACCTCCCCCGCGCCGACTGCATCCTTGCCAATGGTAGCAGGGCCTCCAGCATAGAGGTAGGCCTCCGAGGCAACGCTGATTAGAGATGCGGCCCGTCCGTCTAATTCTGACAATGGCTGCCAGCCTGAAATACGTGTTCCTTGCCTGCGCCGCGATGCTTGCCGGTTGCGCGAAATTTGCCAGCAAGCCGCTCTCTCCGGCGACCTCGGCTTCCGACTTCGACGCCCGGCGGCTTTCGTCTCCGGAGCTCCGCGCGGCATTGGAGGGCGAAGGGATCGCCATCACGCCGCGCTGGTCGCTGGCCCAACTCGCGGCCGCCGCTCGCCATCTCAATCCGGACCTCGCCGTGCTCCGCGCCCGCGTGCAGGCGGCCGAGGGCGCGCTGCAAACGGCGGGCGAGCGGCCGAATCCGGTGTTGTCCTTCAAGCCCGGCTACAACAGCAGCTCGACCGGCATTTCGCCGTGGATCCTCGAGCCGGGACTCGACATCACCATCGAAACCGGCGGCAAGCGCGACGCCCGCCGGGCCGAGGCTGCGGCAAAAGTGCGCGTCGCCCGGCTCGATCTGGAGGCGGCGGCCTGGAAAGTGCGCGGCGATGTCCGACGCGCGCTGCTCGCCATCCATGCTGCAGAAGCAACGCGCGGACAATACCGGTCGCAGGAAGCCGCGCAGGCCGAGGCCGCACGGTTGCTCGAATCGCAGCTCAAAGACGGGGCTGCCCGCCCGCAGGATGTCGCCGCCGCGCGCATCCCGCTGAATCAAACGCGCCTGTCGATGCACGATACCGAGTTGCAGGCCGTCAAGGCGCGCGCCCAGCTCGCGTCCGCCGTCGGCGTGCCCGTGGTCGCGCTGACCGGCTTGGACTTTGATTTCTCGGAAGTCGGCCAGTTGCCCGCCGAACCCTCCGGCGGTTCGGCCCGCGGCCATGCGCTCACGCACCGGGCGGACATCCTCGCTGCGCTCGCTGACTATGCCGCGAGCGAGGAGCGCGTGCGGCTGGAAGTGGCGAAGCAATATCCCGACCTCAAGCTCGGCCCCGGCTACAAGCTCGACCAGACCGTGAACAAATGGACGCTCGGCATCGGCTTCGAGCTGCCGATCCTCAACCAGCACAAAGGCGCCATTGCCGAGGCCGAAGGTCGCCGCGCCGAAGCCGCCGCGCGCTTCCTCGCCGTGCAGGCGAAGGCTATCGGCGAAATCGACCTCGCGCTCGCCGTCTATCGCGCCGCGCGGGCGAAAGCCGACGCCGCAAACGCCCTCGCCACCGACGTGCAGGCGCAGACAAAAACCGCGGAGACCATGAAAGCCGCCGGAGAACTATCGCAGCTCGACGTCTCCCAGCGCCGCGTCGAGCAAGGCGCAGCGGACCTCTCCCGCGCCCAATCCCGCATCCAAGCCCTCGAAGCTCTCGGAGCCTTGGAAGACGCCCTGCAAACGCCCGCCTCATCCTGGAAATGAAATACGTCTTCTTTGCCCTCGCGGTCCCATTCCTCGCACTAGCCGCAGAACCCGCACCGTCCACCGCGCCCGCCCAGGCCGCCATCGCCAACCCGGTCAAGGAAGCCGACCTCACGACCGTCACGCTCACGCCGGAAGCCGCCAAGCGCCTCGGCATTGCCACGGTTCCCATCGCGAAAAAAACGATCCCACATGCGCGCCTCTACGGCGGGGAAATCACCCTGCCTCTCGCCGTCGGCGAAGGCACGAGTGCGCTCATGGCCCTCGCTCCGCCGCAGAATGCGACCGAGGTGCTCAAGCTCGCCGAACTCCAAGCCGCCGCCGATGGAGACCTCTCGCAGGCGACTGTCAAACTCGATTCCGCCAAGCTCACGCTCGCACGCGCCGAAAAACTCCTCGCCAACCAAACCGGCAGCGAACGTGCCGTGGAGGAAGCCCGCTCCGCGCATTCCCTCGCCAAAGCCGCGCACGAACAGGCGACCTCCAAACGCGCGCTGCTCGGCCCGGGCTTCGCTGCCTCACCCGATGGCAGACGCTGGTGGGTGCGGGTCGCCATTCTCGCCGCTGATGCCACCACGCTCGACCCGCAAGCTGCGGCCAGCGTCACGCCGCCCGGCACGACAACGGGCATTGTCGCAAAGCGCATCGCCGCTGCGCCGCCGACAGCGAACGCGATCGCCTCCACGGTGGACTGGTATTTTGAAGTCGAAGACCCGCAGCGCCAGCTCCGGCCCGGTCAGCGCGTGCAGGTCCGCGTGCCGGTCACGGGTGCTGGCGAAGAGCGCCTCACCGCGCCGTGGGCCGGCGTGCTGCACGACTTCCACGGCGGCCAGTGGGTCTATGAAATGACCGCCCCCACGACCTTCGCCCGCCGCCGCGTGCAAGTCGCGCGCGTCGTCGGTGCGGACGCCGTGCTCGCCACCGGCCCGGCGGTCGGCGCGAAAATCGTCACCGATGGCTCGGCGGAGCTGTTCGGCATCGAATTCGGCCCCGGGAAATAGCCATGCTGAAAGCCATCGTCACCTGGGCGCTGAACATGCGCGTGCTCGTGGTCGCGCTCTCCATCGCGCTCATCGTGGTCGGCGTTGAGTCCGTCCGGCACGCGCCGCTCGATGTCTTCCCGGAGTTCGCGCCGCCCATGGTGGAAATCCAGACGGAAGCGCCCGGCCTTTCCACGGAGCAGGTCGACGCACTCGTCACCGTGCCGCTGGAAAACTCGCTCAACGGCCTGCCGTGGCTGCAGACCATCCGCTCGAAATCCGTGCTCGGCCTGTCGTCGGTCGTGATGATTTTCAAAGAAGGGACCGACCTGCTCCGTGCACGGCAGCTCGTGCAGGAGAGGCTCGCGCTGGCCCAGGCGCGGCTCCCAGCCGTGGTGAAGCCACCGGTGCTCATGTCGCCGTATTCGTCGCTCAGCCGCGCGATGAAGGTCGGCATGACCTCGAAGGCGATGTCGCAGACCGAGCTGAGCGAGTTGGCTCTGTGGACGGTGCGCCCACGGCTCATGTCCGTGCCCGGCGTCGCGAACGTGGCCATCTGGGGCCAGCGCGATAAGGAGTATCAGGTGCTCGTGGACCCGGCACGGCTGCGGGCGCTCGGTGTTTCGCTCGACGCCGTGGTGAAAGCGGCGGGCGATGCCGCTGTCATCGGCGCGGGCGGTTTTCTCGACACGCCGAACCAGCGGCTCGCGGTGCGGCAGGCGGGCGCAATCACCAGCGCGGATGACCTCGCGCGCAGTGTCGTCGAGTTTCGCAACGGCGCGCCGCTCCGCCTCGGCGATGTCGCGGAGGTCGTCGTTGGCAATCCCGTGCCCATCGGCCAAGGAGTCATCAATGACGGCCCCGGCCTGCTGCTCATCGTGGAAAAACAGCCGTGGGGAAACACGCTCGACGTCACCCACGGCGTGGAAAAGATGCTCGACGAACTGCGCCCTGCGCTCGCCGGCGTGGAACTCGACTCCACGATTTTCCGGCCCGCGACGTTCATCGAGCTGAGCATCTCGAATCTCACGCACGCCATGTGGCTTGGCTGCGCGCTGGTCATCATTGTGCTGGCGCTTTTCCTGCATGACTGGCGCACGGCGTTCATCAGCATCACGGCCATCCCGCTTTCGCTCGTCGCCGCCGCGCTCGTCCTCCGCTGGCAGGGACAGACGCTCAACACGATGGTCCTCGCCGGCCTCGTCATCGCGCTCGGCGAAGTCGTGGACGACGCCATCATCGACGTGGAAAACATCCTGCGCCGCCTGCGGCAAAACCACGCGCTGCCGTCACCACGCCCCGCGTTCAAAGTCGTGCTCGATGCCTCGCTCGAAGTTCGCAGCGCCGTCGTCTATGCCAGCGCCATTGTCGTGCTCGTCTTCCTGCCGGTGTTCTTCCTCGATGGGCTGATGGGCACGTTCTTCCGCCCGCTGGCGCTGAGCTACATCCTCGCCATCGGCGCGTCGCTCGCCATCGCGCTCACCCTCACGCCCGCCCTTTGCCTCATGATGCTGAGGGGCAGTGCGCTAGCACGGAAAGAGGATGCGCCTCTCGTGCGCGCGCTGAAGGCCGGATACCGCCGCGTGCTGCCACCGCTGCTCAATGCGCCGCGCGCCGTGTGCGTCGTGCTCGTCGTCGCGTTCGTGGGAACGTGGTTTGCCTACCGGCATCTCGGCGAAGAGATGCTGCCGAATTTCAAGGAGCGCGATTTCCTCATGCACTGGGTCGAGAAGCCCGCGACCTCACTCGATGCGATGACGCGCATCACCATTTCCGCGAGCAAGGAACTGCGCGCCATCCCCGGCGTGCGCAACATGGGCGCGCACATCGGCCGCACCGAAGTCGCCGATGAAGTGGTCGGCCCGAACTTCACCGAGCTGTGGATCTCGCTCGACCCGAAAGCAGAATACGATTCGACCGTGAAGAAAGTGCAGGCCGTCGTGGACGGCTACCCCGGACTTCAACGCGACCTGCTCACGTATCTGCGCGAGCGCATCAAGGAAGTGCTCACCGGCGCGAGTGCGAGCATCGTCGTCCGCATCTTCGGCCCAGACCTGCCGACACTGCGCGCAAAGGCCGCCGAGGTTGCAAGCGTGTTCAAGGACGTGCCCGGCGTCACGACGCTGAAGGTCGAACAACAGGCGCTCGTGCCGCAGGTCGTCGTCACGCCGCGCAAGGACGCCGTAGCCATCTACGGACTCACCGAGGCGCAAATCCTCCGCACCGTCGCCACGCTCGTGAAGGGGCAGAAGGTCGGTGAAGTGTTCGAGGGGCAGAAAATCCATGCGGTCGCCGTGTGGAGCGTGCCCGAGGCGCGGACGGACATCGTCGCGCTGCGCGAACTGCTCATCGACGTGCCCGGCGCGGCGGGCGTGCCCGGCTCCGGCAGCTCCGTGCGGCTGGGCGAAGTCGCCGACATCGCCATTGTGCCCACGCCGAACGAGATCAAACGCGAGGGCGCCTCGCGCCGCATCGACGTGACGTGCAACGTCGCCGGTCGCGATCTTGGCGCCGTCGCGCGCGACCTCGAGGCGCGTCTCGCGACCGTGAAGTTTCCGCCCGCGCATCACCCCGAATTGCTCGGCGAATACAAGGAACGCCAGGACTCAAGCCGGCGTCTGTTCTGGCTCACCATAGCCGCACTCGGCGGCATCTTCGTGCTGCTGCTCGCCGATTTCCAAAGCCTGCGCCTCACGCTGCTCGTCGCCCTCACGCTGCCCTTCGCGCTCATCGGCGGCGTGCTCGCCGCGTGGCTGAACGGCGGCGTGCTTTCGCTGGGCTCGCTCGTCGGCTTCGTCACCGTGCTCGGCATCGCCGCGCGCAACGGCATCATGCTCGTGAGCCACTTCCGTCATCTCGAAGCCGATGAAGGCGAACCCTTCGGCCCCGCGATGATCCTGCGCGGAGCCGAGGAGCGCCTTGCGCCCATTCTCATGACCGCCGCCGCTGCCGGCCTCGCGCTGCTCCCGCTCGTCTGGCGCGGCAACATCCCCGGCCACGAGATCGAATTCCCCATGGCCGTCGTCATCCTCGGCGGCCTCGTGACCTCCACGCTGCTCAACGTCTTCCTCCTGCCGGTGCTCTACGGACACTTCGCCAACCGTGCCGTGAGATGCGAAACCGTCCCGTCTGTTCCGCGCTGAACCAAGAGAGCGGCATCAACCAGAAGACACCCCAGCGGATCGCCGCCACGGCTAGCCGCCTCCTGCCCCCTAAAACGAGACCGTCAAGACTTTGCTCCCACCAGACGGAGTTGCTGTGCGCGACGTGGGCTTGAACGAACTTGGGGCACCTGACCAGGTCCCCGAGGAATCCTGCGCCGGCGCCTCGACCCAGAATGGGGAGGCAAGCTGCGTTGCACCGGTCGCAACCGACGATCCGCGTATGAGAGAGATCAGAATCTTTTGTCCGAAGTGGGCAAGGGTTCCCAATCCCTCCGACGTTTGGCAATGCAGCTCTCCCTGCTATTGCGTCTAGCACACCTTCGACACCTGCGGCGTCTGCCCGAAGTGCGGGAAGAACTGGGAACAGACCATCTGCCTCGCATGTCATCGCTGGTCGCCCCATGTGGACTGGTATCATGAATTCCTCCCCGACCGCGAGAAACAGGCCGATCAGGAGCTCGTGGTCGCCGCGCCTTTCCGACAGGAGACCTGATTTTGTCTCCGCGGTAGCCGCCCGTCAAAGAACGCC
>JAYUUX010000437.1:0-12572 GCA_043754645.1 Verrucomicrobiales bacterium
GGATCGAGAACATCAACGGAACGATCCTGACTGCGAAACAGGGAACGATCCTCTTCATCTTCGCTTCTGCGATGATGTTCGCGCTGCGTTTCTGCAGCCACTGGATCGAGTCGAAGCTCAAGCTCTCCCCGATCGCGATTCTGTTCACCTGCTCGGTCTTCGCAATAGTCGGCCTGCTTGCCTGTGCGTCGGTGACCACACTCGGGGTCGCATTCGGCGCGGTGCTCCTCTACAGCATCGGCAAAACCTTCTTCTGGCCCACCATGCTTGCCGTCGTGGGCGACCGCTTCCCGCGCTCAGGCGCGGTGGCGATGTCCATCATGGGCGGAATTGGAATGCTCTCCGTTGGGCAGATCGGCGGCCCTGGACTCGGCTACGCCAAGGATCGGTTTACGGCCGAACACTTGGAGATGACCGGCCAAAAGGCTGTGCTGGAAGCAAACAAGGCAGAGAAGCCGTCCGGTTTGCTTGGAGTCTTCAAGGAAGTTCCGGCCCTCGATGGCGCCAAGCTGCAAGCTGCGGTGAAGCTGGCCGAGAAGGACAAGCACGACAATGTGGCCCCTGACAAATCCGCGCTGACCGCTGACCAAAAAGCCATGGTCGAAGCGAGCATCGCTGGCAGCCGGAAGACATTGAGGGCCGATGCCATTCTGCCTGCTGGAATGGCGTTCATTTACCTGCTCCTGCTGCTCTACTTCAAGAGCATCGGTGGCTACAAGCCGGTGACCATCGAAGACCAAAAGGTCTGAGGTTTCGGTTCAATTCGACGCGAAGGGCGGTTCCGCGAGGAACCGCCCTTTTTCGTTTCCGTCATTTGCCGGGACCGCGGCGATCGGACGAAGCGTCCGGTGCCGGTCACTTGGCCGACTTTTCGGACAGCTCCTTGAGATTCTTCAGGCCGGTTGCGAAGTCCGGTCCCATCATTGAATCCATCAGGAGGCCGAACCAGCGGTTGATCGGATTGGATCCCAGTGCGCCCTCATTGACCCATGTGGCCTTGGTGCCCGTGCCCTCGGGGGTCAGGATGATAGACCCGACCGACAAGTATTTTCCATTGTCGAAGTCGAGGTCGTAGATGACGCGTTTACCCGGTTCCACGGCGGTGATCTTGAGCGAGCCGATGCCCGACGACTTTCCGCTCCATTGGTAGATCGAGCCGACGCCCGACTCAGGGCCGGAGAACTTTGTCTCCATGTCCGGATAGGCTGTCTTGTTCCATGCGGTCCATTCGGGCCAGGTCCTGAGGTTGTTGATGCGGGTGAATGCGGCGTCGGCCGGGGCGTTCATGACGATGGAACGCTCGACGTGGTAGCGGTCCGGCAGGAATAGGCCGACCACGGCGAGCAGCGCGATGAGAACTAGGATTCCAAGGAGGAGGCGTTTGAGGATTTTCATGGCGGGAGGGTTTGTGCGGATGCTCCCCCCGTTTCGCCCGGTGGCAACAGGGTTTTTCAAGCAGCCTGCTTGCCGTAGTCGAAGCCCCTTGATCCACGGCAAGGGCTCGCCGTTCATCTCGCAGGCCAGAAGCAGATCGGGCCCGGTCGCCTGCTCGACGGCGATCGGCTTCAGGAGGTCCGGCGTTCCGGGAAGCAGCGGCTTGTCCATTCCGTTGCAGACCGCCTGGTTCGCCGTCGCCCCAGGACCGGCTTTCGCCAGCACATTTTTCAGAGGGACGCCCCGCGATTTCGCATGGCCCATGGCGCCGTTGGCCGATTGGCCGATTGGCCACCTTGCACGCGCGGCTTGAAGAAGCCCCGGTTGTTTCCGGAGCACTGCTTGACGTCGACGCTCTCCACCGGCTCGGAGCCCTTCTTCAGTTCGTCGAACTACAGAGTCGGCCGAGTCGTGACCCCGCCCTTGATGTCCAGGCGGAACTTGTCGGCGCCAAGCTGCTCGATCGATGGCGGCGATCCCCCGATGTGAGCCGGATCAACGGCCGCTTTTGCGGATACTTCACCGGCGGTCGTTCGCCGTTCTCGAACGGCAGCGTGATCGTCACTTCAGCGAAGGCCGCGCTGCGGGCGAGGAAATGGCCGCGGGAGAGCGGCTGGTTGTTCGGCAAGGGGAAGTGTTCGATGCAAAGCAGATGCTCCGGGTGGTCGAAGTCACCGCCTCGGACGGAAACCGGGTTGAAGACATTGCAGCGGGCTAAACATCACGAATCGGATCACGGGGACTGGGCCCCGCGCCGGGCGTGGACCATAAAGTAGAGCACCGGCACCGCCATGCGGCTGATCAGAAGCGAGGCGACTTCACCTGCCATCAGGGCAATCGCGAGGCCCTGAAAGATCGGATCGGCCAGGATCACCGCCGCGCCCACGATGACGGCGGCGGCGGTCAGGACCATCGGTCGGAAGCGCACCGCACCCGCATCCACCACGGCCTGGTCGAGCGGCATTCCTTCGCGCAGGCGTTGCTCGATGAAGTCCACAAGGATGATCGAATTGCGCACCACGATGCCGCCGCCGGCCATGAAGCCGATCATCGAGGTCGCGCTGAAGAACGCACCCATCAGCCCGTGCGCCGGCAGGATGCCGACCAGCGAGAAGGGGATCGCCACCATCACGACCAGCGGAGTGACGAAGGAGCGGAACCAGCCGACCATGAGGATGAAGATGAGGACAATGACGGCGGCGAAGGCCGTGCCGAGATCGCGGAAGACCTCGATGGTGATATGCCATTCGCCGTCCCACTTCATCGCCGGCTGCGCGTCGGAGAAGGGCATGGCGGCGTTGTAGATCGTCGGGCTGTTTGGGAGTGCCTCGATCTTCTTGTTCATCTCCGCGATGGCGTAGACGGGGCTTTCGATCACGCCAGCCACGTCGCCGATGACGTAGGTCACGGGCATGAGGTTCTTCCGATGGCGGCTCTTGTCGGCGATGCCGGTCTCCAGCTTCACCAGTTCGCGAAGCGGCACGAGTGGCGGGCCGGCGAGGTTCGCGCCTGGCTCGGGCAGCGCGTTGGCGTCGCCGCTGCGGACCCGCAAAGCGAGCAGTTCCTCGGGCCGCGTGCGCGCCGAGCGCGGAAGCTGGAGCACGAGGTTCACGTCGTCCTTCTCGCGGGGAATGTGCAGCAGGTCCACCGACTCGCCGCCGACCGCGATCTTGAGCGTCTGCGAAATCGTCTCGGCGCTGATGCCGTGGAGCGCGGCCTTCTCCTTATCAATGACGAACCGGGTCTTCGGCTGGTCGGCCTCGACATACGAGTCCACGTCCACCACACCGGGCGTGCCCTTGAAGATGTCCTTCACCTGTTGCGCCAGAGCGAAGCGGGCTTCGTCCGTCGGGCCGTAGATTTCCGCGACGAGTGTCTGCAACACCGGCGGGCCAGGAGGAACTTCGGTCACGGCCACCCGCGCACCGAACTTCTCCGCGATGGCGGCGACAGCCGGGCGGACACGTTTCGCAATGTCGTGGCTCTGGGCCTTGCGGTCGTGTTTGCCGACGAGGTTGACTTGGATGTCGGCCACGTTGGCGCCGCGCCGCATGAAGTAGTGGCGAACGAGGCCGTTGAAATTGAACGGCGACGCCACGCCCACATAGATCTGGTAGTCGGTGACTTCGGGTTCCGTGCGGATCGCGGCGGCCATTTCCGAAGCGGCCTGAGAGGTGCGCTCCAGCGAGCTGCCTTCGGGCATGGTGAGGATAACCTGGAACTCCGATTTGTTGTCGAAGGGAAGCATCTTCACCTTTACCCAGCCGAAGCCGACGGTCGCCATCGCGCCGAGCAGTAGTGCGGTGATCACGCCGAGGAAGGTCCACTGCCAGCCCGTGTGATGGAGCAGCGGATTCATCACACGGCGGTAGAGGCGGGTGAGGAAGTCTTCGGAAGCGGGCGCAGAATCAGAAGCAGGTGAGCCGGTGGGAAAGTGGGCAGGTGGGAAAGATGGGTTGGCTTCGACGCGCACCGTCTCACTTACCTCCTTTCTCACCTGCCCACCTGCATGCTGCTCGGCCAGTCGCCGCTCCCCTTTCCTCCACCGCAGCATCCGGATGCTCGCCCAGGGCGTGACGATGAAAGCGATCAGCAGCGACCAGAACATGGCCGCGCTCGCGCCAATCGGAATCGGCCGCATGTAGGGCCCCATCAGCCCGCCGACGAAGGCCATCGGCAACACGGCCGCGATCACGGCGAAGGTGGCGAGGATCGTCGGATTGCCGACTTCGCTGACGGCTTCGACGGCGATGGTGTTCCACGGGCGGCCTTGGTTCTGCGGCAGGTGGAAGTGGCGGACGATGTTCTCCACCACGACGATCGCGTCGTCCACGAGGATGCCGATGCTGAAGATCAGCGCGAAGAGCGTGATGCGGTTCAGCGTGAAACCGTAGAGGTAGAAGACGAGCAGCGTCAGCGCGAGCGTCGCGGGGATGGCCACGGCCACGATGCCGGACTCACGCCAGCCGAGCGTGAGCCAGATCAAGATGGAAACGCTGACCACGGCGAGGCCCATGTGGAGCAGGAGTTCGTTGGACTTCTCCGCGGCCGTCTCGCCGTAGTGCCGCGTCACGGACACCGTCACATCCGCCGGGATGATCGTGCCCTTAAGCCCGTCGACTTTCCGCAGCACGTCGTCGGCGACCGCGATGGCGTTTGCTCCGGGCCGTTTCGCGATGGCAAGGGTAACGGCGGGTTCGGTCGACCCAGTGGCACCGGCGCCTTTGCCAAAGAACACGTAGTTCGAAGGCTCCTCCGCTCCATCCACGATGTCGGCCACTTCACGGAGATAGATCGGCCGGCCGCTGACCACCCCGACCACGACGTTCTTCACATCCTCGGCCGTCTGGAGAAACGCGCCGGTCTCGATGATGACGGACTGGTTGTTCGAGGTGAGTTCGCCGCTGCGGAACTGCCGGTTGGCCTGACGCAGCATCGGAATGATTCCGGCCGGGCTGAGTCCGCGGGAAGCCAGTCGGGCCGGATCGAGGAGGACGCGCAACTCCCGGCGAGCACCGCCGATCACGGTTGTTTCAGCCACCAGGGGGACCTGTTTCACCGCGTCGTCGACCTGCGCGGCGAGCCGGCGCAACGTCAATTGATCGTAGCGCGCGCTGTGGAACGTGAGCGCAAGGATGGGCACGTCATCAATGGACTTGGGCTTGATGAGCGGGAAGGCAACGCCATGCGGCACGCGGTCGAAGTTGGCCCGGAGTTTCTCGGAGACCTTGACCAGGCTGGCGTCGGGATCGGAGCCAACCTTGAAGCGCACGATGGTCAGCGCCGCCCCCTCGTGGGACTGCGAGTAGAGGTATTCCACGCCGGGCAGTTCCCAGAGCAGCTTCTCCATCGGCCGCGTGGCGCGTTCCTCAACCTCCTGGGCGGAGAAGCCGGGCATCGCGACCATCACGTCGATCATCGGCACCTTGATCTGCGGCTCCTCCTCGCGCGGCAGCATGAACACGGCAAAAGCGCCCAGCAGCACCGACGCGACAACGATCAGCGGCGTGAGCTTCGAATCGATGAACGCATGCGCGATCCGGCCGGCGAGGCCGAGCGGTTGTGGTTCGGGAGTCATGAGCGTGAGCCTCCTCGCGCGGACCGAAACGCCGCAGGTGAGCGGGTGAGCCGGTGGGAAAGAGAGCAGGCAGCCCAGCGCCATTCTGCTCCCCTGCCCACTTTCTCACTTTCCCACCTGCGCTTCATCGCGCCTCCACGGGTTGGCCGTCCTGAACTTTCGATGGATCGGCGACGATCTTCTCACCCGTGTTCAGCCCGGAAACCACTTCGACATCGGCGCCGAAGCGTTTGGCTGTGCGGATGAGACGAAGATGCGCTTTGCCCGCGTCGACGACGTAGACGTATTCCAATTGGCCGCGCTGGATGACCGAACTCATCGGGACATGGGGAACGGCCGCCTCACCCGTCGGCACCGACACACGTCCAAATTGTCCAGCCCTCAGCCCTGCGACCGCGGGCAAATCCAGCTTCACGAGATAGGTGCGGCTGACGGCTTCGGCCACCGGCGCGATCTCGCTCACGGCGCCTTCGACAAAATCCTTCGACGAGGAAACTCGGACCGCCAACTTCATGCCGAGCTGCAGCCGGTCCAGCAACGCCTCGGGAACATCCGCCTCGAAGCGCAGTCGGGCCGGATCCTCGATCTCCACCAACGGCCGGCCGGGCGTCGCGAGATCTCCGACATCGGCCAGCTTGCGGGTGATGACCCCGTCGAACGGCGCCACCACGCGGGCGTGGCCCAGCATCGTTTCCGCTTCCGTGGCGGCGGCGACCGACACGCGATGGCGGGCCTGGACGGCGTCCAGCTCGGACGCGGTCGAAGCACCGTCCTTCACCAGTTTGCTGATGCGCTCCAAATCCTTCGTGGCCTGGTCGCGGACGGCTTGGGCCGAATCCAGCCGGGCCTTGATCTCACGGGCATCCAGCGAGGCGATGGTATCGCCCTGCTTGACGGCCTGGCCGGGCGCGACGAGCAGCGCCTCGATACGGCCCGCCAGCTTCGCCTCGACGGCTGCACGCAGTTTCGCCCGCACCGTGCCGACAACCTCCTCGGTCGCGGTCATGCCGTGCGACTCCACGGTCGCCAACTCGACGCGCACCGGAGGCAATGCCGGCGCGGTGGCCGCCGGTGAAGCCGGCTTGCATCCTGCCGCTGCCAAGACGGCGGAGACGAGGACGACGAGCAGCGAAGCTCGGTGGAATGGAACGCGGGCGAAGCGGGTGGAGTTCATGGCGGCGCGGCGGGCGTTAGTCCCTGGTTTTCGGCTGGGCGCAACACCCGCCTTGGGTCACCCCCAGCTTCTTGAGGACAATCTCGGCCGGGCAAAACCCGGTGAAGGCGGACTGGATGAGGTTCAACCCGACGAACGCCGTCAGGAATAGCCATTTCGGGCTGACGTAGTGGGCGAGGACGAGGCTGGTGAGGACCATGGCGCCGGCGAGGACGCGGATGGCGTTTTCAGTAGTCACTATTAAATGAGTATATGCGCATATATAGACACGCAAGCCGAAATGATGTCTGCTGGGCCTGTGGCAAAGAAGAAAGTGGCCGGACCTGTTCCGGTTGAAATGACCGATGAGGCCCTTGAGCTGATCGCCGCCCGGTTCCGTGTCCTGGGCGAACCCAGCCGCCTGAAGCTGATCCGTGCGCTGGAGCCGGGGGAGAAATCCGTGACCGAGCTGATGGCCGCCACCGGCCTGACCCAGGCCAACACGTCGCGCCATCTCCAAAGCCTGACCCAGGCGGGCGTTTTGGGGCGCCGCAAGGAAGGGTTGAGCGTGATCTACTTCATCGCCGATCCGGGGATCTTCGAGCTCTGCCACCACGTCTGCGGTTCGCTCCAGAGCCACCTTTCCCGGAACGCCAAGGCGTTCGGAACCTGACCGGCTCCGTGTTCAACCGCGTTCCGCGCCCAGACGCCGCGCCCAATTCAAACCGAGCCACATCGGAACGGAGCCAAGGACGCCGAAGGAGCAGTCCACCAGCCGATGCCACAGGGGAATGCCACGAACGCCACCGGCGATCAGGGCGAAGGGGATGACCAGCGCGCAGACGACCAGACCGCCGCGGAAGAGCCACTGGTTCTTCACCGGGTCAATCCACGCCCCGACGAACAGCACCGCAATGGCGAAATGGCCGAAGGCCAGCCAGTCGGTTCCGTAGAAGATGACCGGGTGCCGGGCGTTCGTTTCAGCCACCGCGACCCGGGCGCGTTCCAGCCACGAACCCACGGCGCCGTCCGTTCCGGTCAGTTTCACCGCCACGTCCAGTTGCCACTCCAGCGGAAACGCGCTGATGCCGCTGAGCACCAGGCCGACGATGACGACCGCCACGCAGAGTCGGATGCGGCGAAGCAGGGTTGATCGGGCGAAGGGCTGTTCAGGATTCATGGATCGGTTCCAAGCGGCGGTTCATTAGCGACCCGGTCATCGTCAGCATGAGATGAACGGCGCCGAGCAACAGGCTGAAGAGCAGGGTGAACTTGATCGAGCTTCGGTGGAACCAGTTCGGCATGTCGTTGATGAGGGCGATAGGCTGGACGACGACATCCCAGCTGTTCCACCGCTCGAAGCGGCCGATGTAGATGCCGAACGCGATGAGCGGAATCAGCGCCAGCGTGATGACGAAGGCCCGCCGTTGGCCGAGGGGTTCCGCCAACACGTGCTGCATCCGTCGCAGGGCCGCGAACCCGAGCAGCAGCCCGGCCAAGGAGAACCAGAGGATCAGCGTCAGATCCGTCCACCAATGGCGCGGCGCCGAATGCTTCAAGTGCACGAAGTCGGTCAGGATGTAGGGCGCATTGGGCAGCAGAAGAACCCAAGCGCAGAACGCCGTCGCCAAGCGCCACCCGCAAAGCCATTGGCGGCGGCGGCCTTCTTCGATGGCCAAAACCAACAGCAACGGCAGCCATGCGAGAAAGAGGTTCCAGATCAGGAACAGGTGCCGGCCCTGTCCGACGAGGATTGAGCGTAAGGCGACCACCGCACAGCCCACGGCCGAAACCGCGACCAGGGCGAGCAGCGCATCGCGGAGCGGATGGCGGCGGAGCCGATCAACAAGGGAAGCAGGGTTCACGGCAGGGTGGAGCCGGGTTTGAGCACGCCGGCAAAAGACGGACGGGTGAGGAGCGGGCTCGGCGACCAGCGGAAGATTCCAGACGCGGCTTCGTCGAACAGAAGACCGGCATCCCACCAGAACTGGATCCTAGAGACTCCGCACATAGCGAGGAGTCGGCCGTGGTCGAACATGACCACGAGGCAACCCAGCCGGAACAGGATGCGCCAAGCGATGCGGGTTGCCGCCCTGTGGAGCAGACCCGATTCGCGGACGGCGCGTTGCAGCGTGTCGATGTGGAAGGCGACGTGGCCTTCCTCGTCATGGAGGATCTGTTGGCAGACGGCTTTGATCGCCGGATCTGGAATCCCGTCGTGCAGCGCACGGAAGTAGCGTTTGGCTATGATCTCGGGAATCAGCAGGACGAGCAGCTCGTGGTGCAGGCCGAAGAGCCGCCGTAGAAGGACGAAACAGGCGTCGCTCCAGTCCCGTTTGATCAACGGCGCGCCCAAACCCGACAGGATTCGCGCCATGAGACGCGAGTGTTCCTGCTCCTCCTTGATGAACAGGTCGATGGTGGCCTCGTAGCTCGCGTCGCCAGTGGTCGCCGCCTGTCGGCGCAGGTTGTGTCCCTCACCGCTTTCGCCGATCTGGAACTTCTGGAGCGAGCGGATGAAAACGCTTTTGAGATCGGGTGGAACGAAGATTCCCAGCTGCCAGGGGATCTCGTTTCGGTTGATGGCATTGCCTTGGAAGTAGTCGAGCCAGTTCATGGGAGCCTTTCGTGGTGGGAGAATGAATGGGCTGGTCTATCTGGAGTCCGTCTGCTCCAGCCAATGCTTCAGGAAGAAGCGTTTTTCCTTCGGCAGAAAGTCGTCCGCTGTGCCGACGAGCGGGCGGAGGGCGGTGCTCATCTGGAGGACGACCACGATGAACAGGGCGAGCCAGACCCGGATGCCGCCAAGGTTGCGGGCGTTGAGGTGTTCGAAGCCACTGAGGAAGAAGCGGAATCCGAACGCACAGGAGACGAACCAGAACGCCAGGTGCATCGCGCCCATCCATGCGACGGAATCGGTCGATTCGGAAAAGATCCAGGCCACCGGGGCAAAGCCGACGAGCAGGAGCGTGTTCTGCGTGAGCAATCCGGCCGTGAGTCCGACGGCTTCGACCAACCGTGTCCGCGCACCGCCGAGGCTGGCGAAGATGTAGAGGCTCGGCAGACAGATGATGACGGAGAAGAAGAGGCCGAGCGTCACCTTCACCGGGGCGGCCCAGAGCTGAGTGCCCTTGCTGAAGGATCCGATGACCACGCCGTAGAGCGCGGCACACACGGCGGTGGCGAAGATCAGCACGGCGATGACCCGGCCGGCGTCCTCGCCACGGAGCGAATGCCAGACGCGGTTGGGTTCGCGCAGGAGCGCTTCGAGGATCGAGAAAGGACCGGCCAACGGTTCGGGCACGGGCGCGGGCGGATTGAGCGGAGGCGGTTGCAGGCCGCCGGATGGAGTGGGATCGGTGGTGTTCATGGCTTGATTCGTTGCGGATGGTTGAGCGGAAGATCTGTTTCGTTGCGGGAACGCGTTCGTGCTTGCCCGGGCCTGATGATGCGCAGCGCATGGGGTGGCACGGCGGCAGTTGTGGAGGGAAGTCGCATGAGGATCAGCCCCGGCTTCCGTCGGACCGACTCAGTGCATTCTCCAAAATCCGTGCGCACATCGCCGCGGCAATCGCGATGGAGCCCGCCGCGGCGGTGAAGAGGAGGCACATGAAAATTCCCGGCGGCCGGTCTTCTTTGTCGCCGAACAGAAGGATGATGACGACTGCTCCGGCCACGAAACCCATGACGGCTATCGCGCAGTTCCTGATGGCTCGTAATGAATCCACGGTCGCCCGGGAGAACGCCCCGGTTCTTCTCACGTGCCCGAACAGCCCGAACGCCCGCCGGAGCGCCATGAAGAACGGGATGGAACCCACATACACATAAGCCAGGAACGGATCTTTGAAGTAGATCTCGAAGGCTGTCGCTTTGGCGTTCCTGCCCTCGATGTGCGGCTCCCAGAGCATGAGAGCAAGCACGCCAATGCCGATCAGCACGACCGCCACTTGAAGCGCCAGTGCTAAACTACTTTTCATGGTTGGATTTTTCATGATTGGACCTATGTGGGTTTGTTCTGAGGAAACCCGCCAAAGCACCTACCTCAGCGAGAAACCGGCGATGAGGCGTTTGTGGTTGTTCATTGGGTTGAGTGGTTGAGTTCAGAGATCGATCACGGTGCGGACGGCGAACCAGAGGGCTTGGAAGAAGTTTCCGTGGAAGGCGTCGGCGCGGAGGAACTGGACGTCGAGATTGGGCGAACCGAAGAACGGGCGGAGGATCCACGAAAGCTGGCTGCCGAGGAGCAGGTTTCCGGCGAGCCAGCAAAAGAGGACGCGGAGTGAAAGAACGCGGGATGCGTTGGCCCGGTCGAGCCAGCCGAAAAGCCGGACATTCGAGGCGATCCCGGCGAAGGCGATCGCGGCGACCGCCAGGACCATCAACCCGGAATAGCCTTCGGCGGTTCGATGCGCTGGATCGAACGGCGTCATGTTCCAGACGTAGAAGAAGAGCAGCGGGCTGACGGATCCAAGAATCGTGGCGGCGATGCTGAAGCTCATCAGGATCGCGAGGAATGATTGGCGCAAGGTGAGCCTCAACTCGAGCAGCGCGCCGATGATGCCGTTGAGCAGGGCGTTGCCGGCGGCGCAGAGCAGCAGGATGAGCGGAAGTTTGATCGCGGTGTAGAGCGCCTGCACCGGATCGCGCCAAAGGCCGATGGCCGCGCCGAAAAGGCCGGCGCCGATCACGATGACCGCGGAATGCCGGCCCAGCGTCCCCAACGCGGGCCGGCCCAGATCCGGGCCACAGCCTCGGGTTCGCCGGCAAGCAGCGCTCCCAGAGGGGCCGGGTTACCATCTTCCTTGGCGGTCGGTGAAATCATCGGCACGCGGGTTGGGCGGCGGCGGCCTTCTGCGATGCGATGCCCCGCAAGGCTTGATCCACTTCGTTGATCGCTGCGTCGGGAGTGGAGGTTCCGGCCGTCAGTCCGACGATATCGCCCAGTTCAAACCACCCAGACTGGAGATCCGCGGCTTCTTGGACGTGGTGCACGCGTGGGCAATGGCGTTGGCAGGTGGCCACCAGTTCGCGGGTGTTGTTGCTGTGCGCCCCGCCGATGACGATGACGACGTTGCAGTCCCGGGCCAGGGCTTCGGCCGCGTGTTGCCGGAGTTTGGTCGGCTGGCAGACCGTGTCGCGAAAGCGGACCTCGCTCGCCGGAAAGCGACTGCGGATTCGCGCGACCAGATGGCGGACGCGTTCGATCGGCTGGGTTGTCTGCGAAACAATCCCCATGCGCGGACGTTCGACGAGTTGATCCGCGTCCGCCTCCGTCAACACCACGTCGTGGGCACCCAGGTCTTCCGTCATTCCGCGAACCTCCGTGTGGTGGCGTTGGCCGATGATCACGGGATGGAAACCGTCGGAGACAAGTTTCCTGAGAGCGGCATGGGCGACGTGGACCAGGGGGCATGTGGCTTCCAGCACTTTTCGCCCGGTGGCACGGGCCGCGTTGATCCGCTGGTCCGAAGCACCATGCGCCGTGATGAGCATGGTGGGAGTGTTGACCTTGGTCAGGTCGGTGGCGAACTGGATGCCCGAGCCGCGCAGTTCGGCGAGGACGCGTTCGTTGTGGACCAGTTCACCGAGAATCGTGACGGGCCCGGCTTTCGCGTGCCGCGTGGCGAGGGAGATGGCGTCCCGGACGCCGAAGCACATTCCGAGATGTTCTGCGCGTAGGATCTTCATGTTCTCATTCCTTGGCTTTGCGTGACAAAGTGTATGACTTCGGTTGTTGAAGGACGTTCAAAACAGATCAGGGAGTTTTGGACTGACGAACGATCTGCTCGAGCAGGTCGATGTAGGCGGAGAAGGCGGCGCGGCCCTTGGGCGTGAGCGTGCAGGTGGTCAGCGGGCGGTTGTTCTGGAACGACTTCGTCACCGCGACATAACCTGCTTCCTGCAGGG
>JAYUUX010000438.1:0-1948 GCA_043754645.1 Verrucomicrobiales bacterium
CTCATGGTGCGGCATTGCCGCGCGCGGCAGGCCCTCAAGCAACGGATCGACGACGGCGAGATCGGCGACATCATCACCATGCGCGCCTATCGCCTGCAGGGACCGGGCGGCTCCGCCTTCACCAAGGCGATGCCTCCGGGGCAGAACGAGACCCTCTACCAGATCCGCAATTTCCACAGCGTCCTCTGGGCCAGCGGCGGACTCTTCAGCGACTTCAACATCCACCAGGTCGACGAAACCTGTTGGATGAAGGGCAGCTGGCCGGTCCGGGCCACCGCCACCGGCGGACGCAACTACCGCGGCGACTTCGTCGACCAGAACTTCGACAACTACAACATCGAATACATTTTTGAGGACGGGGCGCGCCTGCACTTCACCAGCCGCGTGATGAGCGGCTGCCACAACGACTTCTCGAGCTATGTCCACGGCTCAAAGGGAATCGGCGTCGTCTCCGCCACCGCGCACACTCCGGGCAAGTGCAAGACGTTCAAGGGGCATACGCTCAACAGGGCGAACATGATCTGGGAGTTTCCCCAGCCGGAGAAGAACCCCTACCGCCTCGAGTGGGAGGACCTGGTCGATGCGATCAAGAACAACAAGCCCTACAACGAGGTGAAGCGCGGTGCGATGGCGAGCGTCGTGACCTCGATGGGCCGCATGGCCGCCCACACCGGCAAGGTCGTGGAGCTGAGCGAATACATGGAGCACGACCACGAGTTCGCACCCGGCCTGGACACCCTCACCAAGGATTCGCCGGCGCCCTTGCAGAAGAACGCGAACGGCCTCTATCCCATTCCGCGCCCCGGCATCGTCACCGATCGGGAATACTGAAAGGGCTGCTAGGATTGGCGAAAACCCCGTCCGGGTCCCGGACGGGGTTTTTCGTGCCCCGCTCCGAGCGTGGCCGCAGGTCGGCGGGGCTACGGCCGGAACGGTTGGACCCATGCCGCGCCGGTTTCGCCTTTGCGGTAGGGATTCGCCATCGGTTTGGAGGAGGTCACCTTGGCGCGCACGTAGAGTTCGTCGCCCTTGAACTCGTAGGTCGCAACGGGGCCGTCGATTGCGCCGAAGACTTTGCCCACGTCGTCGCTGTAGGTGTGGGTAACGCGCAACGGAGTGCCCGACTTGGCTTTGATCGGTTCGTTGGCGCGGTCGAAGTTCTTCTTCGTGCCGATGAACTCCGTCCGGTAGCTCACGCCCGGTTCGGCGTCTATCTCGATGACAAGACGGGCGCCATCCCGGCGAACGTCCTTCAAGACCACACCGCTTGAGCCGTAGAAATCGCCCGCTTCCATCGCGGAAATCAGCGACTCCGGAGTCAGATTCTTGGCCCGGACCATGACCCATCCACGGCCGGAGTTGCTGAACTTCAGTCCCGTTTGGTGGTAGTGGTGAGAGTCGTCGACGGCGATGCCGAGCATCGGAGGCAGGTCCAGCACCGCAATCCGCCAGGTCAGGATGATGTCCCACATTTTTTCCGTGCCCGCGTGGAGCAGGTCGCCTTCGTTGTTCACCGAAGGATGCCCGTTGTAGACCTCGAAGAAACGTTCGCCCTGCACGCGCATGAGTTCCTCCGCGGTGATCCCCCAGCCGAAATTCGGATGATTGACATGGAGAAACATCGGCTGGCCGGTCCGCTCCCGTTGGGCCGCGACCGCGTCCACGTTGCGCTGGATCACATCGACGACGTTCGTGCCACCGGCGGGCTTCAACGGCTCCTTGATGTTGGTGACGTTGAGATGGATCGGGGCGGTCAGGTGGCGGTCGGTGATCTCCTCCGAGGGGATCATCAGGAAGCGGCCCGCCTCCTCCAGCCCCACGCGGTATTCCGGCAGCGGCCGCAGGCGCACCTGCCGGTTGGTTTCATTGAGCGTCCGTTGCTCGACGTGGTCCTTGCCGAATCGAGCGAGATACTTCTCAAGCGCCACGCCGCCACCCCTTGCTTTGG
>JAYUUX010000439.1:0-3923 GCA_043754645.1 Verrucomicrobiales bacterium
CACTGGCTGACCTTTTGGAATGATCTTCTCCGGAATGATTATCGCGGCACCGGCTACATCGACGGCGGCCGCAAGCAGATCACCCAATGGCTCTTCTCGTCGCTGAAGACGAACAAGTCCTACGACCGCTTCGTCGCGGAGCTCGTCCATCCCAAGCCCGAGACCGAAGGCTTCGCCAAAGGCATCGTCTGGCGCGGCGTGGTCAACGCCAGCCAGCTTCCCCCCATCCAGGCCGCGCAGAACATCTCGCATGTCTTCATGGGCGTGAACCTCAAGTGCGCCTCGTGCCACGACAGCTTCATCGACGACTGGAAGCTCTCCGACGCCTACAGTCTGGCGGGCGTGTATTCGGATGGGCCGCTGGAATTGGTCGAATGCGACAAGCCGCTCGGCAAGAAGGTGAAGGTCTCCTTCATCTATCCCGAGCTCGGCGCGCTCAACGCCTCGACGAACAAGGCCGAACGCACCGCCCGCCTTGCCGAGGTGATGACAAGCCGCGAGAACGGCCGTCTATCGCGCACGATCGTGAACCGGCTGTGGCAGCGCTTCTTCGGCCACGGCCTCGTCGCGGACGTCGACGACATGGAACAGGCCGCCTGGCATCCGGAACTCCTGAACTGGCTGGCCGAAGACTTCGTCGCCCACGGTTACGATCTGCGACACACGATGGCGCGCATCGTAAACTCCCGGGCATATCAGGCCGAGGCCGTGCTCGAAGCCGCCGCGCCGGAGAAGGCCTACGTCTTCCGCGGCCCGTCCGTGCGTCGCCTGAGCGCGGAGCAGTTCGTCGACGCCATCTCGCAGCTCACCGGGCTCTGGCGCGACAGGCCGGTCGGTGATTTCAAGTTCACCACCAACCAACTCGCCCAGTTGAAGGGCCGGACCCGCTCGTCGCTCGTCCCGGCGGATCCGCTGATGGTCGCGCTCGACCGGCCCAACCGCGAACAGGTCGTCACCGTTCGACAGTCCATACCCACCACGCTCCAAGCCCTCGAACTCACCAACGGAGGCACGCTCAACGACACGCTCAAACGCGGCGCCGCCAAGCTCGCCTCGTCGAACGACACCAAGACGCTGGTCCAGCAGACTTATACGAAAGCCTTCAGCCGAAAACCCGGCTGGACCGAACGCCGTGCCGCCAGCCAGCTTGTCGGCGATGGCAAACCCACTCCGGCCGGGACGGAGGATTTCCTCTGGACCATCGTCATGCAGCCCGAGTTCCAGTTGATCTACTGAGAGCCTTTGTCCAACCCATCGATGATCCCGAAGAACCAACATTTGACACGGATTGCACGGATTGGCACGGACCCAATCCGTGTTGATCCGTGCAATCCGTGTCCTTCATTTGCGGTGCCGCTCTGAAGCCCATGAAACCCATCCTTTCCCGCCGCGACTTCCTCAAGACCGCCAGCGCCGCCACCTTGGCCACGCTCGCCACAGGCGCGCCGCGTGCGCTCTTCGCCAACGACGAACTCGAGAAGATCAAGTCCACCGCCGACACGGTCATTGTCCTCTGGATGGCTGGCGGCATGGCCTCCACGGAGACCTTCGACCCGAAGCGCTACACGCCCTACGAGAAGGGCCTCGATCCCGCGCGCGTCCTCAGCACCTTCCCGTCGATCGACACGAAGGTGGACCACATCAAGTTCTCCGAAGGCCTGGAGAAGACGGCCGCCGTCATGGATCGCGGCACGCTCATCCGCACCTACACCGCGGCCGATCTCGGGTTCATCCTCCATTCTCGGCACCAGTTCCATTGGCACACCGGCTACACGCCGCCGCAGACCGTGCATTGCCCGCACCTCGGCGCCTTCATCGCCAAGACGCTCGGACCGCTCAATCCGGCCGTGCCCGCCTTCATCAACATCGGCCAACGCTTCGATCTCGGCGAAGGCGAGGAGCTGAAGTCCTTCACGACCGCTGGTTTCCTCGGCAGCGAACACGGCCCGTTCAACATTCCGTTCCCCGATCAGGCCGCCGAAGCCGTGCGCCCGCCGGCCGGCATGACGCCCGGCCGTTTCGAGGACCGGAACAAGTTCTACAAGAAACTCCTCTCCGCCTCGCCCGTCGGGAAACACGGCGGCGACTACCAGAAGGAATCGCTCCTCCGGTCGATGGACAACGCCCATCGCTTGCTCAGCTCGCCCGCGGCCAAGGCCTTCGACCTCGCGCTCGAACCGCTGGAGAACATCCGCAAATACGCCCCCGGCTATGAACCCGGCCAGCGCTTCAACGCCGCGCTCGACCGCTTCGGCGCGCAATATGAGGCCCAGAGCGTCGGACGCTTCGGCCTCGGTTGCCTCCTGGCGCGGCGGCTCTGCGAAGTTGGCGCGCGCTACATCGAGGTCACCACGGAATACATCCCCTTCCTCAACTGGGACACGCACGAGAACGGCCACTCGCGCCTGGTCTCGATGAAGAAGATGATCGATTCGCCCATCGCCCAGCTCGTGCGTGATCTGGACGAACGCGGCCTGCTTAACCGCACGCTCATCATCGTCGCCAGCGAGTTCAGCCGCGACATGATGACCGAAGGCAAACCCAGCAAGCCGATCAAGGACCAGGTGGAAGTGCCGAAGACGATCGAAGACCCGAAGTTCTACGGCATGCACCGGCACTTCACCGATGCCGGCAGCGTCCTTCTCTTCGGCGGCGGCGTGAAGAAGGGCCACATGCACGGCCTCACCGCCGACGAACGTCCCTGCAAGACTATCAAGGACCCCGTCAACATCACCGACCTGCACGCGACCCTCTACCGCACCCTCGGCATCCCGGCGAACCTCTCCTACGAGATCGAGAAGCGCCCGTTCTACGTGACCAACGACGGCAAGGGCAAAGCCGTGATGGATGTGCTGGGGTAAATGAGATCCCAAAAGGCTATTGTCCGAATGGCATGGAGAGCGATTGGAGTGTCGGTGGTTGCTCTCGCCCTCTACTTCCTTTCGATGGGTCCGGCATATCGGTCCTTGCGAAAGGGAACGCTCCCGCAGCGAGGCTTCTCAGCGCTCTATTCTCCAATTAGAAGACTTAGCGAAAGGAGTTCGGCTTTCGAAGGGACTGTGAATTGGTATCTCGAGTTCTGGTATTCGGATGTCAGGGAAATTTCCGATGAGCTTCGGTCTTGGAGCACGAATCGGTGAAGCCCTTGGCGGTGGCAAGTTGAGGCTGCCCATGCTTTGTCGCGAAGCGACTCAGGAGATTAGCCAGCCACAAGGTGGCTGGTTTCCCGCCCCGAAGAATCCGCCAAGTCCCGGAGGGACGAAGGATCGTTGCGAAGCCGTTCCCTCGTCCCTTCAGGACTTGGTTCCCAACTGAGTTCCCAACTGAGACACGGACCAGCCACCTTGTGGCTGGCTAATCTCCTGCGGCCCTTCGGGCCCTTGACGACGGTTCGTTGGGGCATTGTTCCAAGAATCGGTTTTGACCGGATCCGGCCTTTGCGGTTCCTTGCCGGCGGGATTGAAACCAAGGAGAGACTCAAACCATGAAGAATCTGAATTCACTACTGCTCGCCTTCGCCGTCGTCGCGCTGGCTTTCGGGTGTTCCAAGAAGCCGGAGACGCTGGTGAGCGGAGATTCGTTTGACGACAAGGCCATGGATGCCGCCATTGCCCGGGCACGGGCCGAAGTCGACACCTTCATCAAGGTCGTCGAGTCCAAGGAACGCCAGTCGCTTGCGGTCAAGGCGCCCATCAAGGACGCCAACGGGACGGAGCATTTCTGGCTGACGGGCGTGACCTACGCCGACGGCACGTTCTCCGGCAAGATCGGCATTGAACCGGGCGTAGTGAAGAACGTGACCTTCGGACAGTCGTGGAAGATCAAGAAGGGCGAGATCTCCGACTGGATGTATCACAAGGGCGACAAGATCCATGGCGGCTACACCATTGATCCGCTGCTTCCCACCATGCCGGAAGCCGAGG
>JAYUUX010000440.1:0-2401 GCA_043754645.1 Verrucomicrobiales bacterium
TCGCCGACCTCCACAAAACCCGGCTCCGTCTCGCCGCCTAAACCCCCAATGCCTCCCTTCCGCCATCCACACCTTTTGCTGAACTTGACGCACTTAACCAGGAGCGGATGGGAGCAGAGGTGGTGCAGCGACGCTGGCCGGAGTCAGTCGTAGTCGATTGGCGACGGTTTGCGTGTGGGCTGTGGAGGGAGGAGGAAGGGGACATCCGGGCGGCGTGCCGCCTTGAAGACCTTCATCGGGCGCACACGTTCAAACACGAGGGCCAGCTTTACGTGCCGTGTGGGATGATCTTCCGGGGAACGCTGGGCGCCGAGGCGTGGTGCCATCCGATCATCCGGCCGGAGGACTATCGGGGTCCGGAACCACAGGAACGCGGCTACGAAGGACGCGCGGTGACGGTGAACCGCGAGTCGTTCCGGTTGGGACCCAAGGTCGTCTTCAAGTCCAGTGAACCGACCGTCGCCGAATGGCGCAGCCACCTGAAGATCATCTACAGCGATGGTGGTTTGTTCGCGGCGAAACCGACGTATGCCGTGTTCCTTGATTCGCTCACACCCAGCGGTTCCCTCAACCACAGCGAAGCGATCTCGATGGAGAAAGCCGAGTTTGGGAACCGGGACAGGGAAGCGATCCGCACTTTGTTGAAGCCGAAGTCCGCCGATGCCTTCGCGCAACTGAGCTTTGAGATGAAGTTCTGAGACTCGTTTCTTGGTTCTATAACCTATTTTACCAAAGCCACGTGCGAGATATGTATCTTGCATGGGATGATGCCTGCATCAAGGAGTTTTCATGCCGATCAAATCCATTTCTCTCATCGTGCGGTGGCTTTGATGCGCCGTCTTCCTACCGTTCTTCCGTCGCAGCAACTTTCCCGCGACCAGTTCCAACGACTGGACGAAGTGCCAGATCTCTTCGAGTGGCTGGCCAACATCAGCAACCGCAACACCCGCCGCGCCTATCAGCATGACCTGGCCGACTTCATGCGGTTCGCCGGGCTTCAGCAGCCTGATGAGATCGCATCGGTCTCAAGGCCGCACGTCATCGCCTGGCGCAAGGATCTGGAACGACGTTCGCTCAAACCCGCCACCATCCGCCGCAAGCTCGCGGCTCTGTCCGAGCTGTTTGATTTCCTGTGCGAGAAGAACGCCATCGAACGCAACCCGGTCAACGGCGTGCAACGTCCGCGTGAAGGCGCCAACGAAGGCAAGACGCCCGCGCTGTCAGACGCCCAGGCGCGACGACTGCTCGACGCACCGTCTCCCACCACGCTCAAAGGCAAACGCGATCGGGCCATCCTTGCGACCTTGCTCTACCATGCGCTTCGCCGTTCGGAGTTGTGCCTGCTGACGGTGGGCGACTACCAGATGAGGCGCGGCGTGGCCACGCTCGTGGTCCAAGGCAAGGGCGGCAAGATCCGCTACCTGCCCGTGCATCCGCAGGCCGCCCAGCGCATCGAGGACTATCTCGACCATGCGGGCCATCGCGCCGACGAGATGGGCGCGTTGTTCCGGCCGGTGCGCAACAGCGCCGGTGGTTTGGACAAGTCGATCCATCCCGCGTCCATCTACAAGGATGTGCTCAAACGTTACGCGCGCGAAGCACGCATCCCGGAAGGCATGTTGCGCCCGCATGTGCTCCGCGCCACCGCCGCGACCAACGCCTTGGAGAACGGAGCCGACATCACCAAGGTGCAGGAATGGCTCGGCCACGCCTCCATCGTCACGACGCGACTCTACGACAAACGCCGGACCAAACCCGAGGAGTCCCCTTCCTTCAAGGTGACCTACTAAATCCCATATCGAAGAAAATGACCGATAAGACCCCGCGTGCTTGAGGTGATGGCCACGTGTTCATGGCGAACTGCGACGGCATCTGGAGACGCAAAACATGGGGTAGCCGCTGCCCTTCCCGAAAACGACGAAGGAACGCGGCTGCTTATCGGTCAATTGTTCGGAAGCCAAAAATGAATCGGACCTCGGGTCCAATGGTTCAGGCCAGTCGGCTACCCCCGTCGGGTTCTCCGATCACGGTCGCGTTTGAGGACCGCTTCGTAGAGGGAGGCCTCGGCGCGGAAGGTAGTCTTGCGAAGATCGTCGAGGACTTCCTCCAGGTTGATGAGCCTCCGTGCCGCCGCCTCTTCGAGGATGCCGAGCGTGCCGCTGATCTGGAACCCGAGCGCCGCCGAGCGGCGACCGTCACGTTGATCGATCAGGATGAGCCGCGCGTTCCACTCCATGGCCAGCGAGATGGTCTCTGCTTCGCCGTCCTCGAGCTGGTGGCGAAAAAATACGTGCCCCGGCGTCCGCACCTGCAGCCATGCGGGCGGTGAATTGGCGATGGCCTGGAGACCGGGCGGAGCCTTGGGATGCGACATCTCCCGGAGAACCGCCGGAGGAATGGT
>JAYUUX010000441.1:0-3733 GCA_043754645.1 Verrucomicrobiales bacterium
TAGCTAGGTTATGGGTCAGAGAGGTCAACAGTGTGGATCGCCTTGAGCCGTCGGGGACGGATTCAACATAGGCTTTGGCTGCTTCCGGGTCATACTGGAGCCAATCGGTCAGCAGGCTGAAGAGCGCGTTGTGCCTCGAGTTGGCGTCGGGGACCGCCTTGGCCCAGGCGAGGGCTGCGTCGAAGTCTCGATAGGCCCAACTGCTGACGAAACCGCCGATGACTTCGGCTTGGGTGGAAGCATCCCGTGCGGACAAAATCCACCTGGCAGCCTCGTCCGGGTCCTTGTTTTGCAGTGAGGCCAATGCGCTTCTTAGCCAACTGCTCCGGGAGAAACCGGGCGGGTGTTTCTCGGCGAACGCGAGGGCGGCTTTCGGATCAATTTTTGGCCACACAAAGAAGATTTGCCCAATGGCACTGTCCTGCTTCCTTCCCGGCGGAAGAGTGAGCGCATGGGCGACGGCGGCAGCGGGATCGACTTTGGCCCAATTGGCGAAGATCGAATTGAGGAGATCATCCCGGGTTCGGAATGAGGTTGCGGTCTCGGAAGGAATCGGGCCTACGAGTTGGAGTGCTAGGATCGGATTGGTCCGGGCCAGAGCCGGTATGATCGCATCCATCAACTGGCGCTTGTTGCCCGTCCCGTCAGGGATGGAATCGACATGCGCTTTGGCCGCCATCACGTCCTTGTCAGCCCAAGCCGCGAGCACAGTTGTAAGCAGCTTGGCGGAATCCGATCCCCTTGGAAGTGCCCTCGCCGCCACGATGGCCGCCTTCGGATCGTTGGTGGCCCACCGGGAGTAAAGCAGCCTTTGAAGCGTCCCCCGGTCGTCGCGGTTCTTCAGAATTGAGGCCCATTTTGCGAGGTCGGGAATCTCTTCGGGTGTCGCGGCCCCCGTGGCATCGACCAGCAGGCTGTAACGCCCAGAAGCCCGAGAAACGAACCGATCCTCCCAGTCCGCCGGCATCGCGAGCGCTGCTTCGAGCGCCTCGCGTGCGGTCGCAAATTTTCGGTCCGGCCCGGCCTTGGCGGAATTGCTCGAGCTGGCCGCTGGAGATTGCGCGGGTTGGGCTTTCGCCAGGACCGAGCCTGCCAGTGTCAGCACAGCCAAAAGGACGCTGCGTAATGCTGGGGACCACAGTGACGTTTTCTTCATGCGAATGTTCTCCTCGTTGGGACGGAACGACAGTGACTTAAGGATACGCCGTGTGGAGAGAAAAGTTTCGACGTTTCTCAGCAATCCTACGGGCTCCGGATGCGCGGCCGAACTCAGCCGCTGGTCCCCCCGGCGGATGCTGACCTCAGATCGATCCGGTCCGTTCCAGATCCAGCAGCCGTTGCTTGCGCCAGACGCCGCCGCCGTAGCCGCTGAGGCTGCCGTCTTTGGCGATGATCCGATGGCAGGGCACGAGCAGGTAGAGACGATTGGTGCCGTTGGCCCGGGCCACGGCTCGCACGGCCGTGGGTGAACCAATCCGGCGTGCGATCTCTTCGTAGCTGGCCGTTTGCCCGAACGGCACACGCTGAAGCTCCCTCCAGACACGTTCCTGAAACGCCGTTCCTCGAAGACAGATCGGAACGGAGAACTTGTTCACCTTGCCGCTGAAGTATTGGTCCAGTTCCCGGCGCAGTTGTTGGAGCACCGCGTTGTTGCCGGGGACAACCGGTTGTCGGAACCGGCGGCGCATCTCGACGTAGCTCTTTTCCAAGCCGCGCCGGTCGGCGAACTCTAGTTGGCGAACGCCCGCATCGTTCGCCGCCGCCAGCATGGGTCCGAGCGGCGTCTCCAGCAGCGCGACGCGGAGGCAGTCTTGATCCGCAATGCGACCGGGCGGTTGGCCAAAGGTCTTGGCGAAGGCGTCGCGGAATCCGCTGTGCGACTCGAAGCCGTGGCCGAGGATCACGTCGTCGGGCGGTGCGCCGCTGCGGATCTGGGTGAACGCGCGCGACAAGCGAAGCCCGCGACACCACGCGGCGAAGGTCATGCCGTGGTTTTTCTGGAACCAGCGACGGGCTTTCTCAGGAGCGATACCCATTGCTCGAAGTTCGGTCGAAGACATGCGCCGGTCCGGATTTTCCGCCGCCAACGCCATCAAGCGCGCGGCCCAGTCGGGTGGCTGACCGTGGGCCATCTCTGGCTGGCAGCGTTTGCATGGCCGGTATCCGGCTCTGACGGCGGCCCCGGTGGTGACGAAGAATTCCAGCGACTCGCGCTTGGGCTGCGACGGGCAGGAAGGCCGGCAGAAGATTCCCGTCGTCTTGACCGCGAGGACGAACAGCCCGTCGTAGCCGGCGTCGCGGCGTTGCCAGGCTTCGACCATCTCGCGTTTCGTCAGGGCCGTCATCGTGGTTGTCATGCTGCCAGACTAGCGGGCCCTTCCACCGAAAAAGTGACACGACATTTCGATGGCGTGGGACAGGGCGTCCACTCGTTCTCGTTCTCGTTCTCGAACTTCAGGGATTGCGAAGAGGAAGACCAAAACGAGCACGAGTAGGAGAACGAAAACGAGAACGAGGACGAGAAGGAATTGAGCCCGGCCCTCCGGAGCCTGTGGGGTTTACTTCGCTTATTCGTCCGTGGCAGCGTTTCTCCAACGCTCACATCAACTCATGAAGACGAAATCCCTCCTCACCATCGCCGCCTTGGCAACATTGGCCGCCGGCTGCGTCACCGTTCCCCATTCTCACATCGGCGTCGGTGCCAAACCGGAAAAGGGCGCCGAGGTCATCCTCGATGGTTCCCGCGAGATGCTCGATGCCAAGTGGACCTACTGGCAGGGACCGCGTTTCGCCTCGTCGTTGCCGATCAAGTGGAAGGTCGTTGCTGATCCGGTGGATCAGGGAACCGTCATCCAGACCGATGATCCGGCGGCTGCGGGCGGCAAATACGGCGCCGCCGACATCGTCACCAAGAGGGCTTACCGTGATTTCCGACTGCACGTGGAGTTCAACATCATGAACCCGCGCGGCAATTCCGGCGTCTACCTCCAGAACCGTTACGAGATCCAGATCCAGGAGGGCGACAAGACCAAGCACGGCCTCGGTGCGGTCATCAACGAGAGCGAATCGCCCTACCATGCGTTCAACGGCCTCGGGAAGTGGAACGCCTACGACATCCACTTCCGGGCCGCGCGTTTCGAGAACGGCCAGAGGACCGAGAAGGCCCTCGTGACGATGTATTTCAACGGCCAGAAGGTTCACACCAACTTCCCCATCAGCCAGGTCTGGGGCGGTGCCAATTCCGGCGTCGACGGTGGACGGGATGGCGGCAAAGGCGTCACCGACACCCCGCAGGGACTCAAGCTCCAGGCAGAAGGCCACGACGTGCGCTACCGCAACATCTGGATCAAGGAGGTCGACGTGAAGCAGCCGAACACGGACTTCTGAAAGCGGGTTGGGAAGTGTTGCAGGGATGCGGTGGCGGCGGGCCGGATCCAAGGATTGTCCGGCAACTACCGTCGCCCCCACCCATCGGATCAAAAAGCCAGTTGCACCGTGCGTTCCTGGAGTTGCTCCGACCACCGCGCGACATAGCTGAAGGCTCGGTAGATTTGTTCCAGCCTCTCCAACGGAAGGGCCCCGGCCCGCTCGGGGGAACTGATGGGCGGAGCCGCCAGCCAGACTGCGTTCAGTTGCTGAAGTTCCGTTACGAGCGAATCCCGCAGCGCGTTGATCTTCTGCTGGAGCTTCTGGAGCGTGTCCGTCCAGACCATCGACTGCTGGAAGAATTTCA
>JAYUUX010000442.1:0-2664 GCA_043754645.1 Verrucomicrobiales bacterium
TTGGAGGGTTATTATTACAAGCCGCGCATTGACAAGGAAATTCTTGCCGCGCACAGCGAGGGTTTGATCGCCATGTCCGGCTGCCTCGCCAGCGAGGTGCCCGCGCTCCTCATGCAGGACCAGGTGCAGAAAGCGCGCGAGGCGGTGGATTGGTTCAAGCAGGTTTTCGGCGCCGACCGTTACTATCTCGAACTCCAGAACCACGGCATTCCCGAGCAGGCCAAGGTGAACCGCCACCTGCTGGAATTCGCCAAGGAGTTCGGCCTGAAAACCATCGCCACGAACGACGTCCACTACGTCGAGAAGAGCCATTCGTTCGCGCACGACTGCCTCGTCTGTCTCGGCACCCAGACGACGATCAACGATCCGAAGCGCATGCAGTATCAGCGCGAGCAGTTCTTCCTGCGCTCTGCCGAGGAGATGGCGGCGCTGTTCAACGAAGTGCCGGAGGCCTGCCGCAACACCCTGGAGGTGGCCGAGAAGATCAATCTCAAGATCAAGTTCGGCGAGCTGCACTACCCCGTCTTCAATCCGCCGGAACTCTACACGCGCGAAGGTTACCTGCGGCACATGGTGGCCGAGGGATTGTTCCGCCGCTACACGCTCCGGGCCACGGCGGTCGGCCAGGAGTTCGTCATCGAAAGCATCGACGACCCGACGCGGCTGCCGACGTATCAAAGTGGAGCCGGCTTGCAGCCGGCTCATCCATCTTCCGAAACAGGAACTGCTGCTGAAGGACAAGCCGGAGCCTTGAAGCCTGATGGCATCGCGGAACAGCCGGAGCCGCCCAGCTTCGGCGGAGTCCAGATGAGCCGGCTGCAAGCCGGCTCCACTTTGACGGACATCAACGACCCCGCCCTCGCCGCCGCGATCCAGACCGTCATCGACCGGCTCCAGCTCGAGCTCGGCGTCATCGAGAAGACCGGGTTCATCTCCTACTTCCTCATCGTCGCCGACTTCATCCGCGCCGGCCGCGAGATGGGCGTCTCGTGCGTGGCGCGCGGTTCCGCCGCAGGATCCATCGTCACCTACCTGCTCGACATCGCGAACGTCGACCCGATCCGCTACGGCCTGCTCTTCGAGCGCTTCCTCAATCCCGAGCGGGTCAACCCGCCCGACATCGACATCGACTTCGCCGACGACCGCCGCGCCGACGTGATCGAATACGTCCGCCAGAAATACGGCCGCGACTGCGTGGCCCAGATCATCACCTTCGGCACGCTCGGCGCCAAATCCGTCGTCCGCGACGTGGCGCGCGCCATGGGCCGCAGCTACGGCGACGGCGACCGCCTCGCGAAGATGATCCCCAACGAGCTGAAGATGACGTTGGAGAAGGCGCTGGAGAAAAGCGCGGAGTTCAAGACGGCCTACGAAACCGAGGATGCGACCAGGGAGGTCGTCGATGTCGCCCTCGTTCTCGAAGACCTCACGCGCAATTCCTCCGTCCACGCCGCCGGCGTCGTCATCGGGCCGGAGCCGCTGGAGAACCTTCTTCCGCTCAAGCAGGACGAGGACGGGACCATCGTCACGCAATACGCGATGAACCCGGTGGGCGATCTCGGTCTGCTGAAGATGGACTTCCTCGGGCTTAAAACGCTCACCGTCATCCGCAACACCTGTGAGATGGTCGAGCGCACCCAGGGCATCAAGATCGACATCGACCGCATCCCGCTTGACGACGCCAAGAGCTACGGCCTGTTGAACAAGGGCATGACGGTCGGCGTGTTCCAGTTGGAATCCGGCGGCATGAGGGATCTTTGCCGCAAGTTCGAGATCGCATCGGTCGAACACATCACGGCGCTCGTCTCCCTCTATCGCCCGGGCCCGATGGAGCTGATTCCCGACTTCATCGAACGCCGCCACGGCCGGGCCGAGGTCGAGTATGTCCATCCGTTGCTGGAGCCCATTTCCAAGGAGACCTACGGCGTCCTGATCTACCAGGAGCAGGTCATGCAGTCGGCGCAGATCCTCGCCGGCTTCACCCTCGGCGGCGCCGACCTGCTGCGCCGCGCGATGGGCAAGAAGAAGCTCGAGGAGATGACGAAGATGCGGGACATCTTCGTGAAGGGCGCAGCCACGACGAACAACGTCGACGCCGGGACGGCCAACCGCGTCTTCGACGTGCTGGAGAAGTTCGCCGGCTACGGCTTCAACAAGTCCCACGCCGCCGCCTACGCCGTCGTCGCGTATCAGACGGCGTATCTGAAAGCCAACTACCCGGTCGAGTTCCTCGCCGCCATGTTGACCAACGACCTGGGCGACACGGCCAAGGTGGCCATCCTCATCGACGAAGCCCGGCAGTTCGGCATCAAGGTCCTGCCGCCCGACGTCAACGAGTCCGAAGTCTTCTTCGGACCTGCACGCAAGGCGGCCCAACCCGCGCTGCCGGCCGGAGCCGCCGCGGCTACCACTACCGAATATCCCCCCATCCGTTTCGGCATGGCCGCGATCAAGGGCGTGGGCGAAGCCGCCGTGCGCCAGATGATCGAGACCCGCGAGAAGGGCGGACCGTTCACCTCGCTGCTCGACCTCTGCGAACGCGTCGACAGCCGCACGGTCAACCGCAAGATGCTCGAAGCCCTCGTGAAGAGCGGCGCCTGCGACTGCTTTGGCCTCACCCGCGCCACGCTCTGGTCGCAGATCGACAAGGCCATCGCCCGCGCC
>JAYUUX010000443.1:0-3792 GCA_043754645.1 Verrucomicrobiales bacterium
GAGGCATTCATTGGGTGATTTTTAGGCAGGGCGAAGATTGATCGTCACTGTTACGGTTTGATTGCCCATTGGTAACGATCAGGTGACTTGAGCGGCGCCTTTTCGCCGGGTGGTCGGGAAATCCCTCGCCGTCACCGGCGCGTCTGTGGTTCAACTGCCCGCCCATGAGTTTGCCGCTGGAACTGATCTCGACCGACTTCGACGGAACGTTGTTCGCAGAGTTCGACAACCCGCCGATTGCGCCGCCGGTCGTCGACGTGATTGCCCGGCTCCAGCGGGCCGGCGCGAAGTGGGTCATCAACACGGGTCGTGAGATGGCCAGCCTGATGGAGGCGATGGCCCGCTCGAAGCTGGAGATCAAACCCGACTACCTCGTGCTCGTGGAACGAGAGATCCACGTCCACCAGAACCACCGCTACGTCGCGCTGGAGGACTGGAACGAGGGCTGCACGCGGGCCCATGCGGAACTGTTTGGGCGCATCAGGCCATCGGTGCCGCGGCTGATGAACTGGATCGAGGAAAACTTCGACGCGACTATCTATGAAGACGCGTGGTCGCCCCTGTGCCTGACGGCTGGGACCGCTGCCGAGGCGAAGACGATCAACGACTATCTGGACGAGTTTTGCCGGGACCATCCGGACCTGGTCGTCGTCCGCAACGACGTCTGGGCGCGCTTCAGCCATTCGGCCTATAACAAGGGTTCGTCGCTCAAGGAGATCGCCCGACGGCTCGGCGTCGATCGGTCCAACATCCTCGTCGCGGGAGATCACCTGAATGATCTGCCGATGCTGCGTAACGACGTGGCCGGGCACATCGTTACGCCGGTCAACGGCGTTCCCGAAGTCGCCCGGCAAGTCCGCGAACACGGCGGCCATGTCAGCGAGAAGTTCTGCGGCTACGGCGTGGCCGACGGGATCGAGCGGGTGCTCACCCGGCTGAATTGGACGGTCTAATGAGCTGGGAAAAGAAGCGTCCTGCCGTGGTGCGTCATGTTCGCCGAAGGCGCGGTTGACTCGGAAACGTTGCCTGTTAGCGTCGGTTTCAACCAGTGAGCAAAGCCTGACGGGCATGTCGTGTCCCCGTGGCCTTGCGCTGGATATTTGAGACAAACATTCATGAGTGACGCTATTTCCGCCGCCCAACCTGCGGGCGGTCCACCCAAGGTCGCCAGCATTTCCGAGGCGGTCATCCGCATCGCCGGCAATTCCCAAGACGGCATCCAGGCCATCGGCGGTTTCCTCGCCCGGTTGGCCGGACGCAGCGAGCAGGAGGTCATGACCTTCATGACCATTCCGGCGACGATCTCCGGCGGTCCGTCCATTTTCCAGGTGCGCATCGGCTCCGGCGAGGTGCTGAGCTCGGGCGACGAGGCGGACGTCCTGCTCTGCTTCTACCAGCACAGCTACGAAGGCCACATCGGTTCGCTCAAGAAGGGCGGCATCGTCCTCTACGACTCGGACCACGTGACGGAGATCAAGCCCGAGTGGGTCGACAAGTATCACCACGTCGGCGTCCCCATCTCGTCGCGCACGGTTGAAGCCATCGGCGGCACCGGCAAGGACAAGGGCAAAAACATATTCTCCCTGGGCCTCATCGCCCGGATGTTCGACCTGAACCTGCCGAAGCTCGAGAAGCTCATCACCGAGCGTTTCGGCGGCAAGGACGAGAGCATCGTCAAGAACGCGCTGACCTGCTTCCACGCCGGCTACAGCAACCAGATCCAGGGCCTGCTCGAAACCTACCGCTTCGCCGATTCGCATAAGAAAGACCGCCACCAGATCGTGATGAACGGCAACGAGGCGCTCGGTTACGGGTTGCTCGCCGCCGGCGTCCGCTTCGGCGCCGGATATCCCATCACGCCCTGGTCGGACATCATGGAGCTGCTTCGCCGTGAACTTCCGAAATATGGAGGCACCTTCGTCCAGACCGAGGACGAGATCGCCGCGATCTCCATGGCGTTGGGTGCGAGCTGGGCTGGCCGGGTGGCCGTCACTGGTTCCTCCGGTCCCGGCATCTCGCTGAAGACCGAAGCCCTCGGTTGGGCCGTCATGGCGGAAATGCCGATCGTGATCGTCGACGTGCAGCGCGGCGGACCTTCGACCGGCATGCCGACGAACATCGAGCAATCTGACCTCAACATCGCCTGCTTCGGCGGCCACGGCGACAGCCCCCGCGTCGTCATCGCCCCGGCCAATGTGGAAGACTGCTTCTACATGGCGATCGAGGCGGTGAACATCGCCCGCAAGTATTCGGTGCCGGTCATCATCCTCAGCGACCAGGGCATCGCCACACGCATCGAGGCATTTGAAGAACCCAATCTCGAAAAGGTCTGCCAGGACATTACGCCCGACCTGACGCCCGTGGCGGACCACAAGCCCTACGATCTGACCGTGCCGGACGGCATCACCCGCCACGTCACACCCGGAACCTTTGTTGCCAGCGGAAAATATCCGGTCGTCACCGGACTGGAGCACGATGAACTCGGTCACCCGACCGGTTCGCCCAAGCTTCATCTCGCGATGAACGCCAAACGCCGCAACAAGCTCCGACGCCTTGCAGCCGAACTGCCGGTTCCGGCGGTTTATGGTGCGAAGGAAGGAACGGTGCTCATGGTCGGATGGGGTTCCACCCAGGGTCCGATCCAAGAAGCCGTCGCCAAGGCGCGCGAAGCCGGCCACGCGGTTTCTTCCATCCACTTGAAGCACGTCAATCCGCTCCCGAACGGGTTGGAGAACATCTTCGCCGGCTTCAACCACGTCATCATCGTCGAGATGACGGACGAGGGGCTCTACGGCCATGGCCAGCTCGCCAGCCTGCTGCGCGGCCGCTACGCCGATCCCAAGATCAAGGCGGTGACCAAGGCCGACGGCCTCACCTGGAAGGTGAAGGACATCCTCGACCGCGTGCAGGCCTTCCTGCCACACCGCTGAAACTGAGACCGGAGAAATCTTTTAGAACCGAAACAATTATGTCCGCTCCCGCCATTCCATTTGAAGTCCTCGCCCGCACCGGCAATGCGAACGCCACCGTGGCGCTTCCCACCGACGCCGAACGCAAGGGGCTCACGAAAAAGGAAATCGCCGCCGACCACCCGACATGGTGCCCCGGTTGCGGCGACTTCTCCGTGCTCGCGCTCTACTACAAGCTGATCGAAAAGCGGAAGATGCATCACGAGAAGGTGACGACCGTAGCCGGCATCGGCTGCTCCTCGCGTTTCCCGTATTTCGTCCAGGCCCACGGCGCGCACTTCATCCACGGCCGGGCACTCGCCTTCGCCAGCGGCGTGAGCCTGAGCCGGCCCGACCTGCATGTCTTCACCTTCAGCGGAGACGGAGACGCGTTTTCCATCGGCGGAAACCACTTCAACCACACGGCCCGCAAGAACGTGAAGATGACGTTCATCGTCATGGACAACATGGTTTATGGCCTGACGAAGAAGCAGACGTCCCCGACGTCGCCCATCGGCTTCAAGTCCAAGACCGACACCTGGGGCGCGGTCGACCGCCCGATCAACCCGATCAAGCAGGCCATCGCCGCCGGAGCCACCTTCGTCGCGCGCACGACGCACACGAACCCGAACCACCTGCTCCAGATGATGGAAGCGGCCATGGACCATGACGGCTTCAGCTTCATCCAGTGCCTCAGCGAGTGCGTCGAGTTCTACGCCGGCGCGTTCGACAACTCGAACCCCCGCAAGGGCGGCGCGTTCGAGCTCGTCCCGGCCGACCACGATGTGACGGACGAATACGCCGCCTATCGTCTGGCCGACAACATCCACCCGGGCAAGTTCGG
>JAYUUX010000444.1:0-3086 GCA_043754645.1 Verrucomicrobiales bacterium
TCCGCTCACCTTTTCTCAGCCGCTGGGGATCCTTTCTCCGCCCGGCGAGACGAACCGCGTCTTCATCCTTGAGAAGACCGGACAGGTCATCGTCATCACCAATCTCGCGGCCCCGAACAAGACCGTGTTCCTCGATCTGACGCCGCGGGGACTTCAGACCGGTTCCGAGTGCGGCCTGCTTGGAATGGCCTTTCATCCCGGCTACGCCACGAACCGGCAGTTCTTCGTTTTCTACTCCGTGGCCGGTTATGCGACCGCCGCCGGCTCGGGCCTGCATCAGCGGCTCTCGCGGTTCGAGACGGCCGCGACCAACGCCAACGCGGCGTCGCTCGAATCCGAGAAGTTCCTGATGAACCAGTTCGACCAGGCGGACAACCACAACGGCGGCGACATCCACTTCGGGCCGGACGGCAACCTCTACGTCAGCGTCGGTGACGAAGGCGGCGGCGACGACACGTTCAACAACGGCCAGCGGATCGACCGGAACTTCTTCGCCGGCATCCTCCGTCTCGACGTCGACGAACGCCCCGGCAGCGTCGCGCCCAATGCCCATCCCGCGTTGGGCGGGACCAACATGGTCACCTACCGTGTTCCGGCGGACAACCCGTGGATCGGCGCGACCAACTTCAATGGATCCGCGGTGAATCCGGCTTTGGTGCGGACGGAGTTCTACGCGGTCGGGCTCCGCAACGCCTGGCGGATGTCGTTCGACCCGCTGACGGGCCTGCTCTACAGCGGCGACGTGGGTCAGGGGGCGTGGGAGGAGATCGCGGTCATCCGGCGCGGGGACAACCACGGTTGGGCTTTTCGCGAGGGCCTTGTGGCCGGGCCGAGGTCGCGTCCGGCCGGAGCGGTCGCCGTGGACCCGATCCATGTCTATCCGCACGGCAGTTCCGGGACGAACGTCGGCAACTCCGTCACCGGCGGCATCGTCTACCGGGGTGAACGGCTTTCGCAGCTGACGGGCGACTACATCTTCGCCGACTACACCGCGCCGGGGAACATCTGGGCGTTCCGCTACGACGGCACCAACGTGACACGCCATCGCCAACTGCTCCAGGACGGCGGCATCGCCGGCTTCGGCCGCGATCCGCGCAACGGCGACGTGCTCCTCGCCGACATCAACGCCGGGACGGTCAAACGGCTTGAATACAATTCGACGACCAACGGCGTTCCCCTTCCGCCGACGCTGGCCGACACGGGCGCCTTCGCCAACCTTGCGACGCTCGAACCAGCGGCCGGTGTCTGGCCCTATGCGGTCAACCATCCTTTCTGGTCGGACAACGCGGGGAAGCGCCGTTGGTTTTCCCTGCCGAACGTCGGCCTTACGTTCGGCTTCGAACCGACGAATGCGTGGCGTTTTCCGACAGGCACCGTCTGGGTGAAACACTTCGATCTCGTGACCAACGAAGTCTCCGGCGAATCACGGCGGATCGAGACGCGCTTTCTCATGAAACAGGGCGGCGGAGTTTACGGCGTCACCTACCGCTGGGCTCCCGGCGCGACCAATGCCGCGCTCGTCGCGGAGGCTGGCGCGGAGGACCTGATTGCGATCACCGAGGCCGGCGGCGGCGTCCGCACGCAGCGCTGGATCTATCCGAGCCGCGCCTCGTGTCTCTCGTGCCACACGCCGCAGGCGGGTTGGGCCCTTGGGTTCGGCACCGCCCAGTTGAACGGCGATCTGACCTACGCCGACGGCTGGAGGACGAACCAGCTCCACGCGCTCGCGGAAGCGGGGTATTTCAACAGCCCTTTGTCCACGCCTTCGCTCCTTCCGCGAACTACAGCCGTGACCAACGCCACGGTCAGCCTTGAAGCGCGCGTCCGCTCCTATCTCGAGGTGAACTGCTCCTTCTGCCATCAACCCGGCGGAAGCGCTCCGGGCAATTGGGACGGGCGCCTGGCCACTCCGACCGATCTCGCCGGCATCATCGACGGACTGCTCGGCAACACCGGCACCAATGCGGCCAACCGCGTCATCGTTCCCCGCCGCGTCGACCTTTCCATGATCCATCAGCGCATCGGCCTGCGCGGCGCCGGCCAGATGCCGCCGCTCGCCAGCACCGTAGTCGATACCAACGCCGTCGAGCTGATCCGCCAGTGGATCGAGAGCGACGAACTGCGGGCACGGGCGGGCTTCGCTTCGTGGCAGGAACTCCATTTCGGCAACGCCGGTCTGCCGCAGGCCGCTTCCGGGGCGGATGCCGATGGGGATGGCGCGAACAACCTGGCCGAGTTCCGGGCCGGGACCAATCCGACCAACGCCGCCAGCGTTGCCGGCATCGCGTTCGACCGGTCGGGGACCAACGGCGTGCTCCGGTTCCAACAACCGGCGAACCGGTCGGCATTGATCGAGACCAGCGCGGGCCTCGGCGTGTCGGCGCTCTGGTGGCCGTGGTCCGAAGGCGGTGTTCCCGAGTTCCCCATTGCGCCCATCGAGCGGCAGTTCCCGGTCACGTCCCTGCAGTCGACCCAGCAGTTTTTCCGCGTCCGACTGGGCGCGCCCTAGATGGCAGAAAAGAATTCCCGCACGGCGGCGACGGCGGCCATACTTGCCTGACAATGAAGTCGATGACCGGTTACGGGCGGGGCGAGGCGTCTTCTGCGGGGCAGAAACTCGCCGTGGAATTGTCGGCGGTGAACCGCAAGCAGGCGGAGATCGCCGTCAGCCTCCCGCGCGAACTGGAGTCGCTCGAATCCCGCATCCGCGACGAGATCAACCAGGCCGTGTCCCGTGGCCGCGTGACCTGCCGCATTTCGCTCGAGGCCGGCGAAGCCGCGGCTGGTGCGCGGATCAATGCCACCGCTGCGAAGGCCGCGGCCGTGGAGCTCCGCAAACTGGCCGTTGATCTGGATCTCCCAAGCATCATAACGGTCGACCAGCTCCTCCGCGTTCCGGGAGTGCTCCAGACGGAATCGAGCGGGCTGGACCCCGAGCTGGTCTGGCCCACGTTGCAGAAGGCGGTGAAGCAGGCCCTGAAGGAACTCGTGGCCATGCGCGAACGCGAGGGCGCCCATCTCGTCGACGATCTCCGCGCGCGCATCGACCAGCTCCAGAAATCCGTGGCGGTCGTCGCCGTGCAGGC
>JAYUUX010000445.1:0-6908 GCA_043754645.1 Verrucomicrobiales bacterium
GAGCTGGCGTGTTCGATGAACTGGTCGGGCCAGCCGATGCGCAGGACCGGGGTGGTGATCCGCTTGTCGCCGCAGAACTCCATGACGGCGGAACCGTAGCCGCCCATGAGCACGTGATCCTCGAGGGTGACGACCACATCGGCCGACTTGCCGAAGAACTCGTGCGTGGCCGCGTCGATGGGCTTGGTGAAACGCGGATTGATGACGGCGACGTCGTAGCCGAGCGCGGCAAGATCGGCGGCGGCCTTGGTGGCGATGCCGTGCATCTGGCCGAGACCGAAGAGCGCGACTTTCTTCGCGCCGGTGTTGGCGAAGTGACGGGTGACTTCGGCCTTGCCGATTTCGAGCATGGCCGGGACGTCCTTGATGACGACGCCTTCGGCGTTGCCACGCGGGTAACGGATGGCCGTCGGGTGCTTCTGATGCGTGGCCGTGAACATCATGTCCTGCAGCTCATCCTCGTCCTTGGGGGACATGCAGACGATGTTCGGCAGGCAGCGCATGTAGGCGATGTCGAACAGGCCGTGGTGCGTCGGGCCGTCGTTGGCGGAGAGGCCCGCGCGGTCCATGCAGAACACGACCGGCAGATCCTGGAGGCAGACGTCGTGGTGGATGCAGTCGTAGGCGCGCTGGAGGAAGGTGCTGTAGATGGCGACGACGGGATGGAAGCCCATCGTGGCCATGCCGGCCGCGAAGATGACGGCGTGTTCCTCGGCAATGCCGACGTCATAGCAACGCTCGGGCATGGCGTGTTCGAGGATCTTGAGGCTCGTTCCAGTCGGCATCGCGGCGGTGATGCCGACGACCGTGTTGTCCTTCTGGCAGAGCTTCACCATCGTGCGGCCGAAGATCTCCTGCCACATCGGCGCGGCGCCGGGTTTCGCGGCCGGGGTTTCGCCCGTCTGGGCGTTGTAGGGCCCGAGGCCGTGGAACTTCTCGGGGAACTTCAGCGCGGCTTCGAATCCCCTGCCCTTCTGCGTGAGCACATGGATGACGATGGGTTCATCGAAAGTCTTGGCGAACTCCAGGGTGCTGATGAGCAGCGGAAGGTCGTGGCCGTCGATGGGCCCGAGGTAGCGGATGCCCATCTCCTCGAAGAAGACGGCGCTGCCGTGGCCGCCGCGTCCGTCGGTGCCGGCGCCCGGCGTGTGCTCGAGGGAAACGGCCTGGGCGGCGCCCTTGAGGAACTCCTCCGCCTTTTGGCCGAGCTTCATGGCCATGTCGCCCTTCGGGAGCTTCTTGATCCAGTGGGCGAAGTCCTTGGAGAGCTTGTTGTAGCGGGGATTGGTCGTGAGCTTGCCGAGGTAGGTCGAAATCGCGCCGACGTTCTTGGCGATGGAAAACTCGTTGTCGTTGAGGATGCCGATGAACTTCTTCGTCGTGTGGGCGATGTTGTTCAACCCCTCGAACGACACGCCGTTGGTCAGGGCGGCGTCGCCGAAGACGCAGACGATGTGTTCATCCGACTTCTTCTGGTCGCGCGCGGCGCACATGCCGAGCGCGGCGGAAATGGCGGTTCCGGCGTGGCCGGCGCCGAAGCTGTCGTGCTCGCTCTCGGTGCGGAGGGCGAAGCCGTTCAACCCGTCCGTCGTGCGGATGGTGTGGAAGCGGTCCTTGCGGCCGGTGAGCAGCTTGTGGACGTAGACCTGGTGGCTTACGTCCCAGACGAACTTGTCGTGCGGCGTGCTGAAGACCTTGTGCATCGCCACGGTCAGTTCGACCACGCCGAGATTGGGGCCCAGGTGGCCACCGTTCTTGGCGAGCTTCGTGATGAGCTCGCCGCGGATCTCCTCGGCAAGGGTCACCAGCTGTTCGGGGGTCAGTTTCTTGACGTGCGACGGGTCGTCGACCATGTCGAGGAATCGGCTCATATTGGGGATCTTATTCTGAGGAAGCGTCGAGCGCGGCAGGACGGACGCTGAGGTCGCCCTGGGAGTTTTTTTCCAGCTGTTGGATCTTCAGCTCCGCCGATGCGAGTCGGGTCTGGCAGGCTTTGGCCAGCGTCGAACCCTCCTCGTAGCGGGCCAGCAACGTCTCCAGCGGCAACTCCTCGGACTCCATCGATTCCACGATCGATTCAAGCCGGGAAAGCGCCTGCTCGAAGGACGGTTCCTCCGACGCGGGCGCAGGCTGGGACGCAGCTTTGGCTGCTTTCGACATGAGCCGGAACCTAGAGGACGGTTTTGGCCGCGTCTAGGGGTTTGCTCGGTCGGGAACGTTCCCCCACGTGACCCCGAAAAGCCCGCATTGCTTCGGCCGACTCGGTTGGACCAAGTTGACGGGCCATGCAGTGGAAGTTGGCAGTCTTCTCCGCAGTCGCGTTGGCCTTCAATTCGGAGGCCCAGGTGACCGTGTCGGTCGTTTCCCCCACCAACAGGATCGTCAGGGTCGCGGCGGCCAACCTCTCCTCCGGCAGCAACCAAGCCTACGAAGCACCCGGCATTCGGCTGCTTCAGGGCTTGAAGCCGGACATCATCGCCATGCAGGAGTTCAACTACGGAAGCGACTCGCCGGCGGACATCCAGTCGCTGGTCAACCAGATCACCTTCACGAATGGGTCCAGTTGGTTCCGCGAAACCGGCTACTCCATCCCCAACGGCATCATCAGCCGTTGGCCCATCCTCGCGAGCGGTTCGTGGGTGGACGCAGATACCGGCGTGAATGATCGGGGCTTTGCCTGGGCGCGGATCGATCTGCCGGGAACCAACGACCTCTACGTGGTGAGCGTCCACCTGAAGGCTTCCAGCGGATCCGCCAATGAACTCCGCCGTGAAGCGCAGGCCAACCAGCTCAAGGGATTGATCCAATCGAACTTCCCCACCAACGCGTGGATCGTCGTCGCCGGCGATCTCAACACCTACAACACCAACGAAGCGCCCATCGACGTCTTCAAGACCTTCCTGAAAACCTCCCCCGACGCCGTCGACAACCTCGGCGATCCGGACACCAACGCCGGCCGCAACGCTCCCTACGACCACGTCTACGCCAGCCCGACCTTCGCCACCTACCAGGTCGCGACGACGATCGGCGCACAGAACTTCGTCAATGGATTGGTCTTCGACTCGCGCGTCTTCACGCCGCTGGCCTCCGTTGCGCCCATCCAGTCCACCGACTCCGGCGTCACCGGCATGCAGCACATGGCGGTGCTGAAAGATTTCCGGATCAACTATTCCATCACCAACCTCGTCACCCTCACGCCGCCGTTCCTCACGCTCCAATCGTCGAACCGCATCTCGTGGAACGGCCCGTCGAACCTCGCGTTCCAAGTCGAGACGAGCGGGACGTTGTCCGCATGGGCCGTGGCCGGCGAGTCGTTCTCGACGGCGACGAACTACGCCTTCACCAACACGTCCGCCGCGCCCGCTCTCTTCTTCCGGCTGCGGTTTCCCTGAGCGGGATCACATGTCGTCGAACGAGATGACCCGCAGGATCTCTTCGAGCGGCGATTCGCCGGTCACGGCACGACGGACGCCGTTGTCCCAAAGCGTGCGCATTCCCTGGTTCACGGCGACCTGTTGCAGGTTGCGCGTGGTCATTTTCTGCATAACGGCGTCCCGGAAGACCTGGTCGGCCACGAGCATCTCGGTCACGGCCGTGCGTCCCGAGAAGCCGGTGCTGAAACAGTTCCCACAGCCGCCGCCCATCATGAACTTCGCGTGGGTCAGGTCCTCCCGGGGAAGCATCCGCAGGTAGGCGTCGTCGGGTGAATACTCGACGCGGCAATCCGGGCAGTTGCGCCGGACAAGGCGCGTGCCGAGCACCCCGATGATCGAGGACGCGAGCAGGAAGGGCTCGATGTCCATGTTGATCATGCGCGCGAAAACACCGGCGGTGCTGCCGGAGTGGATGGTGCTGATGACCAGATGGCCCGTCAGTCCGGCCTGCACGGCGATCTGGGCGGTCTCGGCGTCGCGGATCTCGCCGATCATGATGACCTGAGGATCCTGCCGCATGAGGGACCGCAGCGCGACGGGATAGGTGAAGCCCTTCACGTTATTGACCTGGGCCTGGGCGATCATCTGGAGGTTGAACTCCACCGGATCCTCCACCGAAGCCATGCTGATGGTGCTGCCGTGTTTTCCGAAGATGTAGCACAGCGCCGAATACATCGCCGTGGTCTTGCCCGAACCGGTCGGGCCGGTGAGCAGGAGGAGTCCGGACGGTTTGGTCAGGAGCTTCTTGGTGGCGAGCAATGTCTCGTCGTCGAACCCGAGCGTGTTGAGGTCGAAGCTCCGGTTGGACGGGTCGAACAGGCGGACAACGATCTTCCCGCCACGCGCGGTCGGGAAGATGGAAACCCGCTGTTCAACCCCTCCAAGGTCGACCTCGCCGGGCACGTGGCCTTCCTGCGGGAGGTCGTTCTGATACGTGACCAACTGGGCCTTCACCTTGAACACGCCGAAGATCCGCTCCATGAACTCGAGCGGCAGGTGCACCAGTTCCTGGAGGACGCCGTTGCAGCGGATGCGGACGCAAAGGCTGCTCTCCCACGGTTCGATGTGGATGTCGCTCGCATCCGCCGTGATGGCGTCGATGAGGATGCGCTTGACCAGTTCGCCGGCTTCGACGGACTGCTGGGTGGGATCGTTCTGAAGATACTGCCGGAGGTATTGGACGGTCTCGCTCACGATGTTTTCTCCATGGTTCGGGCTCCCTGCCCGCGGTGTTCCTAGACGCAACCACCGGCTCTTGTCATCAAGGTTTCCAAAAAAATCAGTGCAACATCGGCACGGGATTCGGTCTCCGGATCAGCTCGGCGTCGAGGTCGAGATAGAAATCCAAACGTCGCTGCGTCTCGTCGAGGTCGATGTCACGGGCCATGATCAGGTAGGTGGCGTAGTGGTTCCCCTCGGACTCCACGAGACTGCCGTAGAACCGGGCCAACTCGGGATCCTGTTCCTGCAATTCCCGCGCAAGGATCTGGAACTTCTCGCAGCTCCGGCCCTCGATCAACGCGCAGCAGATCAGGTGGTCGATCACCTGCTGCCGCGAGCCATTGCGGATCGATCGCATCAGTCCGCTGATCCACGGGCTCGGATGGGCCTGGCCAAAGGGAATTCCGCGCGCGACGAGGATGTCCAGCACCAGTTCGAAGTGCTGGAGCTCCTCGATGGCGATGGCGTTCAGCTCCCTCACCTTGGGATGAAGTTCGCGGTATTTCTCCAGGTTCAGCGCCGTGGTGGCGGCCTTGCGCTCGAGGTGGGCATGGTCGACCAGCACGGCGGGAAGGTTCGCCTTCATCGTCGGGATCCAGTCTTCCGGCACTTTGGCTCGCAGCATTTCCATAACTTGAGGCGGCAAGGATTGCGCGACGGCACCCGCCGGGGCAACGGCTTTGGACGGTCGCAGACTTGGGCGTGACTCCCGACGCCGGGCGCGCTAGAAACCACCCACCGATGGATCCGACAGCGACAGCACCCTTTCCCGGCCGCACCGCTACCGGCCCGAAGCCGTTCAGCTCGCTGTTTGCCAAGGAGCTTCTCAAGCTCCAGAAAACCGGCCTTCTGCGGCGCGTCCCCGCCGGATCCGCGGTCTTCTCCGAGGGCGATCCCGGCGACGGCATGTATCTCCTGGAAAAGGGGGTGGTCACCATCACCACCAGCCTCGAAACCGGGCGGGGCCGCATCATCAACCGCATCGAAGCGGGCGACTACTTCGGCGAAATGGCCCTCCTCGACGACGGCCCCCGCTCGGCCACGGCGACCGCTGAGGTCGATTCGCTCGTCTCGTTCGTTCCCAAGGCCGACGTCCTCCAGCTCATCCGCAACTCGCCGACCATCGTCTTCGACATGATGCGGGAGTTCAGCCTGCGCATCCGGGCCACCAACCGCCAGGTGGTCGACGAGGCGATTTCCAAGGAGCGCTTCGATATCCTGGGGCGCTTCAGCTTCTCCTTCGCCCACGACCTGAAGAACCCCCTCGCCGGAATCTCGATGGCCGCCGAGCTTCTCGCCGACGAGTCCATCCCTGCGGACCTGCGGAAGACCGTGTCCGGACAGCTCGTCCGTCAGGCCCGGCGCGTCGCCATGATGACCGAGGAGATGCTCGCCATCAGCCGCGGCACCAAACCCTCGATCAATCTCCAACCCGTCGACCTCACCCAGTTCATGATCCGGAAGGTCGAGGAGTTCCGGATCGACTTCCGTTCGCGCCGCCTCGAGATCGGCACCGAGAACCTGCCGCCCAACGTCTCGGTCGTGATCGACCCCACACGGATCGAACAGCTGTTCCTCAATCTCCTCCACAACTCGGCCGACGCGATGGCCGAAGGCGGGCGGGCCTGGTTCCGCTTCGAGACCGGCGGTTCCCGGCTCGCGATCGAGCTGGAGGACTCCGGCCCCGGAATCACCAGGGAGCGCATCGAGCAGGTCTTCGAACCCTTCTTCACGCTGGGCAAGCCCAAGGGCACTGGCCTCGGACTATCGATCTGCCGCCGCGTGATGGAGGCGCACGGAGGAAGCATCCGGGCGATATTCCAGCAGGGACGCGGTGCGATATTCAGGATGGAATTCCCGTTGGCCCGGTAGCCCCCGGCACAGGTTCCAACCGGAACCTCGGCGACAACCAAAACCCGAGAAGCGCCTCACGATGGCCACACGCCTTCAAACCATCCTGATCCTCGGCCTGCTGCTCTCCCCGGGGTCCGCAACGGCCCATCGGCTGGACGAGTTTCTCCAGGCGACGTTCATCGAGGTCGGGACCAACCAGATTTCCCTCAGCCTCTCCCTGACTCCCGGTGTCGATGTCGCCCAACAGCTGATTCCTCTGATCGACGGAAACCGGGACGGCTCCCTGTCACCGCAGGAGATCGCCGGATATGCCGAACGCGTCCGCACCGAACTCAGCCTCACCGTCGACTCGCGATCTCAAAGCCTTGTCCTGGCAGGCTCCAAATTCCCCGAAGTCTC
>JAYUUX010000446.1:0-3615 GCA_043754645.1 Verrucomicrobiales bacterium
CGTTCGTTGCCCGGACGTCCCTCACCAATGGTTTCGAACCAGCCCAGATCGCCACCAACGGAACCTATGTCGCCGTCACTAACATCGGCGGATGGCAGGTGACCGATGGCGAGGCGCGCGTCGAATCGCTGCTTGGGAGCGGCACCAACAACATCTTCGCCGTCCCTGCCGTCCCCGGTGGGGGCGCCCAATTCCTCAGCCTGAATGGACAACTCAACTCGAGGATCGCCACCAACACGGCCCTGAGGATCGGCTCGGAATATCGCCTGCGCTTCGCCTACAATCGCGACCCGCTGTCATTGGTGCTTTCCAATGCGCCCCCCGAAATCAGGGTCAGCGTGGGACCGTTGCCCCTGCTCGTGGTCCCCGCCATCAACACCAACGTCGGGAACTCGATGGCCTGGGCGCGAACATCCGTCGTTTTTCGTGCCACTTCCAGCTCCACGAACCTCGCCTTCCAGGCCGTCACCGCGACGACCAACGGATTCCTCCTCGACTCGATCGCGTTGGAGGAATTGCCGAACAATCCCGACCGCATCTTCCTCACCGAGGAAGGGCTGACCCCGTTCATCGGCCAGGTTGCGTTTGGAGATTGGATGCTCGAGGTCCGCGACACCCGCGCCGGCGGCGGTGCGGTGCCGGCGGTGATCAACGAGTGGTCTCTCCGGTTCATCTATCAACCGACCGACTTCGGGGCCGTGGTCCTTACGAACGATTCCCGCGTGACGAACATCGTTCGCGGTGCCGAGGTGCGATACTACGCTGTAGAGACTCCCTATGTCGCATCGTGGGCCACGAACGAACTCCGTTCGTTCAGCGGCAGTCCGCTCGATTTGATCTTCAACCAGACCGGTTTGCCGGGCCAGGGCCTGCCCGGGGACATCACCCTGCTGTCAGCCGTGGGCGTGCCGGGGACCGGGACCCGCGTGCTGGGAACCAACGCGAACGTCCCGCCGTTTTTCCTGCCGGGCCAGCGTTATTACCTCGCGGTGAGCAACGTGAATCCCAACGTCACCAGCACGTTCAGCCTCCACATTCAGTTCGACCGGACTCCGACCAATTCGTCGGTGGTTCCGGTTCTGACGAACGGTTTCACTGTCAGCACGAACATCGATCCGACCGCGCTGATCCATTACTTCGCGGTCGACATCTCGACCAACGCCATCGGCGCGGTCTTCGAGGTGCTCAATCCGAGCGGCGACGTGGATCTCGTGGTCAAGAACCGCCTTGGCCTGCCCAATCCTGTGGACTTCCAGCTCATCGGGGCGAATCCCGGCGCGAGCAACGAACGCATCGTCGTCACTTCGAATTCGCTGCCGATCCAGGTCAGTTCAGGGCGCTGGTATCTCGGCGTCTACAATCTGACCTCCAGCAATGTCACCTACGGTGTCCGGGTAACCGAGGAATACGCCTTCGCCGTGACCAACGTCGTGGACCTCGTCCTCAACGTCCCGCAACCCGCCGTGGCGACCCCCGGGGCGGTCGTCACCAACTTCTACCGGCTGCGCCTCACGAATGCCGAATCGGCGATCCTGTTCGAGATCAACAATCCGTCCGGCAACGTCGACCTCGTCATGCGCCGCAACGCTTTGCCCAGCTTGGTGAACTACGATGCGGTCAGCCGCCTCCTGACCAACAACTCGGACCAGATCATCGTCCGGACCAATTCATTCCAGACGAATCTCGTCGGTGACTGGTATTTGGCCGTGCCAAACAACGAGACCAACAACGTCTCGTTCAGCATCCGGGCCAGCGTCGCGACAAACGGAATCCTGCAGAGCGCGAATCCGGCCACGACCAACATCCTGGCCAACGGTGTTCCCGTCACGATGACAGTGGCCCCTTCGATTCTCGTCACAAACTACTTCCAGTTCACCGTCGTGGACACCAACGCGGCCCTCTACTTCGAGGTCTACGGGCTTACCGGGGATGTCGACCTTTTGATCGGCAAGGGCGGGATCCCATCCGCCAGCCTGAACTACCTCAGCGCCCACTCCGGAACGGTCAGCGAGTTTGTGCTCATCCGCACCAACTCCGCCGTCTTGGCCGAGACGGTCATCTTCCCGGACCTCAACGGAAGCTGGCTTCTCGCGGTGCCGAACTACGACGTGAGCCCCGTGACCTTCACGATCCGGGCCACGACGAGCAATCCCGTCGGACTCGTGGTCCCCGGCGCGCCGACCATCATCACTCCCCGGATCGACCTTGGAGCCGGCACCTACACGCTCACGTGGAATACGATCCCCGGTGAGCGCTACCGGATCGACACCTCGATGGATCTGGTGACCTGGAACATCGGGGTGCTGCCGCCGGGAATCGTCACGGCGCCCGGCTCGACAACGTCCGTGGTTCTCAACCTCGCCGTCCCGCCCGAACCCGCGTTCTTCTACCGCATCGTCCAGATCCCGTAGTCCACGGTTTGAATCCTCGCCCGCCCGGGTCCATTGTCGCACCGCATGCCGAAGGACAGCATCCGGGTCGAAGGTGCCCGCCAGCACAACCTCAAGAACATCTCCGTCACGATTCCCCGTGACCGGCTGGTCGTGATCACGGGCCTCAGCGGCTCCGGAAAATCCTCCCTCGCCTTCGATACGATCTATGCCGAGGGCCAGCGTCGATACGTCGAGTCCCTGTCGGTCCAGGCCCGGCAGGTTCTCGACCAGATGGAGAAACCGGACGTCGACTCGATCGAAGGACTCTCCCCGGCCATCGCGATCGAACAGCGCGACAGCGGGTCAAATCCCCGCTCAACCATCGCGACTACGACGGAGCTCTACGACCACCTCCGGGTGCTGTTCGCGAGCATCGGCCAGCAGCATTGCCCGGCGAGCGGTGTTCCGATCCACCGCCAGAGCCCGGGCGACATTGTTGCGAAGATTCTGGCGCTGCCGAATAAGTCCCGGCTGATGCTCGGAGCTCCGGTGGTGTCGGGTGAAAAGGGGGAGTTCCGCGACGTCATCGAGAAGCTCGGCCGCGAAGGATTTGTCCGTGTCCGGATCGATGGGGAGATCGTCGAGTTGGGGGCCAACTTCCGGGTGAAGCTGGATGCCAAACAGTCCCACTCGATCGATGTCATCGTCGATCGCCTGCTGGTCGACGACAAGATCCGCGGGCGCCTCGTCGACTCGGTGGAAACGGCTCTGAAGTGGGGCCGCGGCGCACTGGTCGCACTCCACCAGCCACCAGAGAGTCCCGCGGATAAGCCCTGGACCGAGCTCCGGCTTTCCACTCAATCCGTCAGCCCGGTGACCGGCCAGAGCTTCGAGCCTGTCGCCGCAAAGCACTTCTCGTTCAATTCCCCCGCGGGTGCCTGCTCCGTCTGCCATGGCCTGGGGCAGAAGATGGTTTTTGATCCGGCCCTGGTCGTGCCCGACGAGGAGAAGTCGCTCGAGTCCGGCGCCGTGCTCCCATGGCGACGGGGCGGCAAGCGGATGATCGTCTACTACAAGGCGCTCCTTCGGGGCATCGCCGCCCATGGGGGCGTGAGCATGGAAACGCCGGCGAAGGATCTTCCGGCCGAGTTCCGGCGGGAACTTCTTTGGGGCACGGGCACGACCGAGGTGGACTTCACGTTCTACCGCGCCGGCAAGCAGTCGAAGCTCGTGAGACCGTTCG
>JAYUUX010000447.1:0-2413 GCA_043754645.1 Verrucomicrobiales bacterium
CGGCAGCACTCGGGACAAGACGCTCGGCATCGCGCAGCGGCTCCAGAACGACTTTGGCCTGCTCACGCTCATGCACCTGACCTGCGTGAACGCCACCAAGGAGGAGATTCGTTCGGTGGTGGCCGACGCGAAATTCCGGGGGATCGACAACATCCTCGCGCTTCGAGGTGATCCGCCGGGCGGCACCGGCGAGTTCAAGGCGACCGAAGGCGGCTTCGAATACAGCCACCAGCTGGTCAGTTTTCTCAAGCAGATGGGCGGATTCAGCATCGGCACGGCGGGCTTTCCGGAAGGCCATATCGCCTGCAAGGAAGGGCGTGAGGTCGACTGGAATCGCTTGAAGGCGAAGATCGATTGCGGCGCCGATTTCGTGGTCACCCAGCTGTTCTTCGACAACGCCGACTTCCTCTACTTCCGCGACTACTTGGCGAAACTCGGAGTCAAGGTCCCGATCATCGCTGGCGTGCTGCCGATCATGGGCGCGGGTCAGATCCAGCGGTTCTGCCAGCTCTGCGGAGCCAAGATTCCCGCTTCGCTGCTGGCACGGCTCAACGAGTTCTCCGGAGACGATGAGGGGTGCGCCAAGTTCGGCATCGAATTCGCCACCAAGCAGTGCGAGGAACTCATCCGCCAAGGCGTTCCCGGCATCCATTTCTACACGCTCAACAAGGTTCCTTCGACGGCGGCGATCATGGGGAACCTCGGTTTGGCGGGTTGAACCGCGCTTTCGGCGGACGGCGAGCAAATCCTTCCAGATGGTGTCTTGACGCGGGGGAGGGTGACTTGGATATTCACCGACCCTTGACTGGGCAGGGGGTTTCCCTTGCCTAAATTCTATTATGGTGAAACCGAAGAGCAAGAAGCCGGCGCCAAAGGCCGAGCCCAAAAAACACGCCGCCCCCGCAGCGGTCCCTGCCGCCAAGCAACCTGCCCGCAGGAGCTCGACGGACACTAAACATTCACCCCCAGGATCCGTTATAGCCCCCAAGTCCAAGTCCTCCCAAATCGCCGCCGCCGTTGTTGCCGCCGGCTCCAAGCTTCCAGACGCGGAGCATCCCCTCGCAGCCGCCCTGCAGAACATGGGGAACATCAAGACCGAGGCCGGCCTTGATCTGACCGAGCGGGTCAAGGACCTCGTTCGCCTGGCACAGGAACAGGGTTACCTGACCCACGACGACATCAACGAAGCCCTGCCGGAAGGCATCGGCGCCGATGACATCGACACCGTGTATGCCAAGCTCCGGAACCTCGAGATCGAGGTCGTCGAGCAGGCCGAGGTCGACCGCGTCAAGCAGCCCGAGCCCGAAGAGGAAGCGCCCGAGGACAAGAGCCGCCTCGACATTCTCGACGATCCCGTCCGGATGTATCTCAAGCAGATGGGCCAGGTTCCGCTGCTGACCCGCGAACAGGAGGTCGAAATCTCCAAGCGGATCGAAGACGCCGAGAACGAGGTCAAACGGATCATCTACAGCTTCGGCTTCTCCGGTAAGGAGCACATCGCCCTCGCCGAGAAGCTCATCTCCGAACCGCCGAAGGAGCGCTTCGACCGCGTCATCGTCGACAAGAAGATCGAGGGCCGCGAGAACCACCTCAAGGTCCTCCGCAAGCTCGTGAAGAACGTCCGCGAGGTCGACCAATCGGTGGACGAGAAGTTCTCCGAGCTTTCCGGCGCCGGCAGCAAGGCCAAGCACGAGAAGGCCGCCGAAGAGTTCAAGAAGCTCGACGACAAGCTGCAGCGCGCTTTCCCGAAATTCTTCTACAAACAGAAGGTGATCGAGGAGATGTCGCTCGTCGCCGACAACATCCACGACAAGATCCAGGCCAGCGTCCGCACCATCGCGGAGATGGAGCACCAGAAGCGCCACGCGCAGGCGCAGCAGATCATCCAGGGCGAGGAGCGGAAGATCAAAGCCCTGGAAGACTTCGTCCGCATGTCCGGCCCCGGCTACATCGAGGCCTACAAGCAGCTCCAGCACTTCTCCAAGAAGGCGCTGCAGGCCAAGACCGAGATGGTCGAGGCCAACCTCCGTCTCGTCATCTCGATCGCCAAGAAATACACGAACCGCGGCCTGTCGTTCCTGGACCTGATCCAGGAAGGCAACATGGGCCTGATGAAGGCGGTCGAGAAGTTCGAGTATCGCCGCGGCTACAAGTTCTCCACCTACGCGACGTGGTGGATCCGCCAGGCGATCACCCGTTCCATCGCCGACCAGGCCCGCACGATCCGAATCCCGGTCCACATGATCGAGACGATCAACAAGCTGATGCGCGTGCAGAAGCAGTTGATCCAGGACTTCGGCCGCGAGCCAACGCCCGAGGAGATCGCGGACGAAATGCAGATGCCGGTCGATCGCGTCCGCGCCGTCCTCAAGATGGCACAGCAGCCGATCTCGCTGCAGAGCCCCGTCGGCGA
>JAYUUX010000448.1:0-3628 GCA_043754645.1 Verrucomicrobiales bacterium
GGCACGGCGATGATCAGTCTGGCGGCTACTTCACTTCCAGGCGAAGAAACAATGGGGACGGCGGATTGGTCAGGATGACTTGATTGGTAGGGATCACGGCGGCGATCGGCCCGAGGAGAATGTTCGTCAAAGGCAGGCCGAGTGTGGTCCCGCCTAGAAGCGTGTAGGTCCGGTTGCTCACCGCGGGCCAGCTGACGCGTTGGAGAAGCAATGGACCGCTCCAATCGATGCTCGTTCGCAGCCGGAGCACCGACGTGTTTCCCAGAGGGTCGGTCCCGGCCACGAACTCGTCCCGATTCGATGCTCCGTCACCGTCGGTATCGTCGCTACCCGTCTGTGCCATCGTCCCGAGCGCTGCCAGTTCCCAGGCGTCCGGTAAGCCATCCGCGTCCGCGTCGTCGGTGCCGAGTTGGAGTTGGACGACTTCCGCCCGCTTTCCGAAAACGTTGTGCTGGTGCAGCACCAACGCGCTGGCCGTGCCCACGGTGCTGATCCCTTGGAGCGTGGCATTGCTGCGAATCACCGTGAGCGAGATGGGCAGGCCGTCGACGTAGAAGGGTGTGTTGGCAATGCCGCCAATGGTCGTATCCACCAACGGACGCTGCGCATCGAAGGTCGCCGTCGTCGAAGTCTTGCTGGCCGGGCTCGGGCTTTGTTCCGGGCCCGTGCCGCGGATGCGGTAGTTGAAACGGCTGCTGCCGGTGTTGAGGCCGATCAGCGGCGCGCTCACGGGCAGCACCAGCACGCTGTTTGCGTAGGGTGCGCCGTCGCGTGCATCGGAGAATGCGTTCACGTAGGCGTTCGTCGTGTAGGCGCCGGACGACAGGTTGCGCACGATGACGAGCAGCACGTCGTTGGCCGACCCAGAGGTGTTGAGTTCGGAGGAACTCCTGAAGTCACCCGCGCTGCCGCTGACGATGGAATAGTCGTCGGATCCGTCCCGGTTCGAATCGACCAGCACCTCGAACTTCGCCATCCCGCGCTGCGGGGTGGTGAACACGCCCGAGACGGCGAGCCCGAAGAACACCGTGCTGTCGGCAAATGCGGCCAATCGTGGCGCGTCGCTCGCCGCACCCACCGCGATCAAATCAACCCCGGCGTTCGCCACATCCAAGCCAAAGGGGGACATCGTGGCTCCCAACTGGAAGACGGAGACGAGCGCGTTCGTCACGGCGCTGGCACCCAGTTGGGGAAGCGTGATCACCGGGTTTGTGGCCGCGAGCGGGAGACCGACGTTTGTCGCGGTGACTCCGTAGCTCGCGGCTGCCCGAACGGAACCGTAGAACGGAACATGCCCTGGCACCTCACCGCCGTGAAACCACAGGCCGCCGGAAGTTTCCGGAAGAAACCGGCGCGGCCGGCCGTTGAGCTGGTTTGTGCTGGTCGCATCGTTGGCCGGCGTCAGCAGCGAAGGCTCGAAGGCAAACCGGAACTGCGCCAAGGCAGATCCGGCCGCGGGGATCGTAACCGGGCTGTTCATCGGCGTGATGACCACACCCGGACCCGGTGCCGTGTTGGTTGCCGAGAGCGACAGTGTGACCGAGGCGTTGCCGTGGTTCGTCAGACGGATGAAGTGATCGAACTCGGTCCGATTGGTCAGTTGGAGGAGGCCAAGGTTCAGGGTCACCAGCGATTCTTTGCCGTCGGAGACCGCGGTGACTTTCGTCCGGACGGCGTTGCCGACATTCAACTGGCCCGCACCGATCCTCGACTCCGGATACGCCACGCCGGATCCGTCCCGCATGGCCGTGGCCGTGTTCATCAGGGCCGCCTTGATTTGTGCCGCCGACCAGAGCGGACGCATCTGCCGCATGAGCGCGGCGGCGCCGGCCACGTGCGGCGCCGCCATCGATGTGCCCGTCTGCGCGATGCCGGCCGCTCCGCTACCGGCCTTGGTGGAAATGATGCTGCTTCCAGGCGCTGATATGTCCGGCTTGAGAAGGCCCGCCGGTGCCGAAGGTCCGCGTGAGCTGCTGTCGTTGAGCTGATCCGCGAGATCCGGTCGGGGGATCACCGTGTCGACGGAAAGGCGGAGCACCGGATTTTCGGCGAGCTTGGCCTTGATGATCGCGCCATTGGCCTGGGTGATCATCACGCCCGGGATCACGATGTCGCTGGTGTCGCCGCTGCCTCCCATCACGATGGGTTCGCCGGGCACATTGTTGACCATGACCACGGCGATGGCCCCGGCGGCTTGGACGAGGCGGATCTTGTCGACGAAGAAACAGGAACCGCGGTCGATCAACGCGATCTTTCCATTCAATGCGCCCGCATTGACCAACGGCCCGCAGGCCTGCGCCGGATCGACGTAGACCACCGCGGCCTGGACCGGTCCGGAGTTGGTCAACTGCTTCGTGAAGGCGCCTTCCACCGCGCCGTAGTTGCCGGCGATCGAAGCCGGCGACACGACGCCGAGTCCGATCGAAGTCGCGCCGCCATCGAACGAGTTCGCCACGCAGATTCCCTTCTCGGTGGCGCCGGGCGATCCGACGATGAAGTGCGTGTTCCCGCTGTTACCGGCCGCGATGACCGGGATGCATCCGAGATCCGCCAGGTTGTTGATCGCGAGGTTCTCCGCATCCGGAAAGCCATTCAGGCCGAACGGACTTCCCAGCGACATGTTCACCACGTCCAAGCGGTCCGATAGATCGTTGTCCCTGTCCGGATCGCTCGCCCACTCCAGCGCGTCCAGCAGATAGGTCGTCGATCCTGAGCAGCCGAAAACTTTCAGCGCATAGAGCAACGCCCTCGGCGCCACGCCGGGACCAATGCCGAACTGCGCGAAGTCCAAACCCTGCGTGTAGCTTCCGCTGTAGGCGACCCCGTTCGTCAGCACACCGAAGCCGGCGATGATGCCGGCCACATGCGACCCATGGCCGTTGCCCAAGCAGTCCAGGGGGTCCTCATCCGGACTCGCGCCGCTGCCTCCGTCGTAGGCGTCGCCGACGAAGTCATATCCACCGACAACCTTCGCCGTGGGAAAACTGCCCGGCTCGATGATGGTGGAATCGTCCGCCGAGTAGGCGGCCGGTGTGCCGGCACCGCCGAAATTCGCATGCTTGTAGTCGATTCCCGAATCGATGACCCCGACGCGGACGCCGCGTCCATCGAGGTTGGTCGCCACGCTGCTCCAGGCCGAGGCGGCGCCGATCCAAGGAACACTCGTCGAGGTTTGGGGCCAGTGCTGCTTCACCGGCTCCACGCGGGCCACGCCGGGAATCGCGGCGAGCCTTTCGACCGAAGCGCGCGGAACGCGGAATCGGACCGCATTGATCAACCGATGAAAACGTCCTTCGTCTTTTGCGCCCAACGGAGCGGCTTGGGCGGCGACGGAATCCTGCTCCAACCGGATCGCGGCGACCCTCGCCATAACCGTCGATAGGGAACGATTCGTGGCCCACATCTGGGCTGTCGGTTCATTGGTCAGGATCGCGAAGACCAGCACCTCGTCATTCCCCGATGTGGAAACCGCCCGCACACCGAGGCCCTGAAAGCACAGCAGCGTCGCCAGAACGAGGACTCGGATTCGCAACGCCACGCCGCACTGTGGCACCGGATGCAGATTCGGTTAAGCCCTCAAATGAAAGGCCCCGCGACGCGACCGAGACCACGCGATCCTGCCACAAAA
>JAYUUX010000449.1:0-10832 GCA_043754645.1 Verrucomicrobiales bacterium
AGGCAAACGTGTGTCGACCGTGTTAAAAGTTGTTCACAGGTTGGGCCAACACCGGGCTCCCTCAGACGGCTTGCCTTGGCCGCCATCCCGGTGGAGAACTCTCCCCACCATGAACCCGCTTACGTGCCTTTCCCTTCTCGCTGTGGTTTCCCTCGCCGCCTGCTCGACCAACTCAGCCGGCAACAAGCTTACCTCGGCAGAAAAGAAGGACGGCTGGACCCTGCTCTTCGACGGCAAGTCCACCGAGGGCTGGCGGCTCTACGGCTCCACCAACGGCCCCGGACCCGCCTGGATGGTGAGCGAGGGCATGTTGAAGAAGGCCAAGGATGGCAAAGGCGGGGACATCGTCACAGTGAAGCAGTTCGACAACTTCGAGCTCTCCTGGGAATGGCGCGTGGATGTCGGCGGCAACAACGGCATCAAGTATCTCGTCACCGAGAAGCGCAGGGGCGCGCCCGGCCACGAATACCAGATGATCGACGACGAGAAGCATCCCGACGGCAAGATCGGTCCGACCCGCCAGACCGCCGCGTTCTACGACGTGCTTCCACCTGCCGCGGGCAAGCCCTCCAAGCCCGGCGGCGAATGGAACCAATCGCGGATTCTGATCCAGGGCAACCACGCCGAGCACTGGCTGAACGGCGCCAAAGTGCTCGAATATGAACTCGGCAGCGACGCGGTGAAAGCCGCCGTGGCCAAGAGCAAGTTCAAGACGGCCGAAGGCTTCGGCACAAAGATCACCGGCCACATCATGCTCACCGACCACAAGGACGAGACATGGTTCAAGAACATGAAGATCCGCGAGCTGCCGGCGAAATAGCCGAGCCTCGGCAAACATTGCCCGAAAACAAAACGGCGCCCTGATCGCAGGGCGCCGTTTTCGCATCAGGCGGAGGGCCGGACTATTTGCTCGAAGGCTTCCCGAAGTGCCGGTCGGCGAAGTCGAGGTAGCGGTCCCAATCGTATTCGGCGATGTCGTGTTTGCCGGTGCGGAGATGGTAGCCGACCACGTCGCCGACGGGTTTCTCCGGAGCCGGATGCTCCGAGACACCGACTCCTTTCTTGCCGAAAAGGGCATAGACCGGTCCGGCGTGATAGGCGGCGAGGAACTCGCCCTTCGGATCAGCCCACTGGTCCTCGGTGGCGCTGGCCACGTAGAGCGGGCGCGGGGCGATGAGGGCCAAGAGCTCGTGCTGGTCGACTGGCATCTTGCCTTCGTTGTCGTTGTATTGTTTGAAGGCTCCATTGAACCAGTGCGGGAAGCTGGTGTTGATGCGCTTGGTCGTCTCACCGAACCAGCGCCGCGCCAGAGCGGCTCCACCCTCGCCCGAGTCGTTGGAGATCACGATGCCGAACCGCTGGTCCTGCGCGCCGGCCCACAGCGCCGTCTTGCCGAGCCGCGAGTGGCCGTGAAGCGCAAGGCGCTTCAGGTCGATGTCGCCAGAGCTCGCCAGGTAGTCGGTGATGCGGCTGAGGCCCCAGGACCACGCGCCAATGGCGTTCCAATCGGTCGGAGAGAGCTCCTTCTGGAAGAGGGCAATGACGGAGTCGTCCAGTCCCTTGGCATGATCCGGAAACAGGTCGCCATAGTAGGCGGTCACAACCGCGTAGCCCCGGCCCACGATCTTCTCCACCTGCCAACGCGTCGCCGATTCGCCGCGCATCTGGGCGGACGCGAGGTTGTTGGTAACTCCCTTCTTGGCATCATTCTGAACCCAGCTCGTCGGCAGAATGATGCCGGGATCCGAGTGGACGGTATGGTTGCCGGAGAAGTTCAAGCCGATGAACGCGGGCACAGGACCGCGCGCCTTGGCCGGCAGATAGACCAGGACGTCGACGTGCCGTTTGACGCCGTTGCGTTCGAACGACAGGCGCACCTGTTTGCGGCTGGCGAGGCCGTTCAAGGCCGGTTCGTGCTGCACCCACTCCTCGCGGACAGTGACATCGCCCTTGGGTGTCCGCCCCTGCACGTGCTCGGCGAAGAGGTTGAGAAGTTCCGGCCGCCGCTTCGTAAGCCACGTTTTCGAGTCGGTGACCTTCGATCCATCAAGGCAGGTCAAAGGATCCGGCAGCGTGTAGGCGGGGACTTTGGATTCGTCGTAGTTGAATCCGGCGGGCTGGGCTTCGGCGTCATCCATGGCGGAGAAAAGAACCGACGACGCCAGCAGCGGAAGCGCGGCCAGGCGGCGGAGTGAACGGCAGGTGGTCATGGACCGAAGCTAGGAAGCCAGACGCCGGCCGGCAAGGTGGGAAGAACCGGGAACGGGGAACATCGAACATCGAACATCCAACGCTCAACGTCCAAGGATGCCGCCGCAGATCAGTGCGAATGCGGTTTGCCGGTGCCGCACATCCCGCAGGAGCGCGGGTTGCCGGAGCAACTGGCGTCGGCAGCTTGGCCGGAGACGCTGCTGGAGAACGTGGATAGGTTCTTGGCGAGCTTCTCGGAACCGCAGTGAGGGCAACGGGCTTCGCCCTCCCAGCGGGTCGAGCGGACCAGGATCTCGCTGTCGTGTTCGCAGTTGGAGCAGTGGAATTCGTAGATCGGCATACGAAACTATTTGGGCTGTTGAGCGGCTTTCTTGACGTCATCCGGCGTCACCGTGGGACCCGTCTTCTCGGACGACCAGACCGTCGTCGAGTAGGACTTCTCCCCGGCAATCGGATCGACGCGTTCGACGGGTTCGTGGGTTGCACAGCCGGGGGCGACGGCAAGCAGCCCAAGCGCCGAAAGCACTGGCAGGGAAACGAAGACTCGGCGGAAAGCATTCATGGCCCGGTCAGCGCTTGGACGAAAAGATCCGGTTGGCTTCCTCGAGAGTCTCCTTGGACCCGATGTCATACCACAGCCCGGGAACGGTCCACGTGTAGACCGGCGTCCGGGTATGCAGCCACTGGATCAAGCGCCCGGGCTGGTCGGGGTTGTTGCCCTCGGCGATGTATTGGTCGATGAGCGGGTGGACGGCCTTCGGGTAGTAGTAGAGGGCGATGCCGACGCGCGTGCTGGCCGGGTTGGCGGGCTTCTCGATGAAGGACGTGATCTTGCCGGTCGCATCGGTCGCGACGACGCCATACTTCTTGGCCTGGTCGAGGGTGCGGACGTCGTAGACTCCGAGCACAGGGGCGTTCTTTTCCAAACAGAACTGGCCGAACTCCGGCAAGGGCTGGCTGAACAGATTGTCTCCGGCGACGACGATGAGGTCGTCGTCGATCTTCTCGCGTTTCAGGACGAAGTGCAGGTCGCCGATGGCGCCGAGCTTGTTCGACTCGTCCGTGGACCCGTCGTCCACGATGGTGAAATCGAGCTTGGCCTTGTTGGCCCGATAGGAGTCGGCCCACTTCTGGAAATGGCCGGCGAACTTCGTGTTCGTGACGACGTAGACATGGTCGACGGCCGGGATGGCCGCGAGGTTGTCCAGGACGTAGTCGATCATCGGTTTGCCCGCGACCGGCAGCAGCGACTTCGGCTGCGTCAGGGTCATCGGATAAAGGCGCGTGGCATAACCGGCGCCGAGGATCAGCACTTTCATGACGGGTTACTGGATCTGGTTCTCGAAAAGGCTGGGGGCGATCGACCGCGCGAGTTCCCGGCTGCGGACAAGGATTTCCTTGGCGCTTTCGCAGCCGAGCGCGAACTCGGCGAGCGCCCGGGCCTCGTCCATCTTCAGGCGGCGGATCAGGAATTTCACCGGCGGCAACAGGGCGGGCGACGCGCTCAACTCGTCCACTCCAAGCCCGAGGAGCAACGGCACCATGACAGGATCTCCGGCCATTTCGCCGCAGACGCTGACGGTGAGGCCGTGCGTGCGAGCGGCGTCGACGGTCATCTTGATCAGGCGGATGACGGCCGGATGCGACGGCTCGTAAAGGTGGGCGATGCGTTCGTTCAACCGGTCGACGGCGAGCGTGTATTGCGTGAGGTCGTTCGTTCCGATGCTGAAGAACTTCAAGCGCCGGGCCAGCGCGGGTGCGATGAGCGCGGCCGAAGGGATCTCGATCATCGCGCCGATATCGATCTGCTCGTTGAACGGCTTGCCCTCGGAGCGGAGCTCGGCCTTGCACTCTTCGAGGAGCGCGTTGGCGGAATCGACCTCCTCCACCGTGCAGATCATGGGATACATGACCTTGATGTTGCCGTGGGCGCTGGCCCGGAGAATTGCCCGCAGCTGCGTGCGGAAGAGCGCGAGTTCGCCCAGGCAAAGGCGAATGGCCCGCCAGCCGAGGAAAGGATTGGCTTCGCGGACAATGTCGCCGCCCGCAAGGAACTTGTCCCCGCCGATATCGAGCGTGCGGATGACGACGGGCGCGGGCTTCACCGCTTCGGCGGCCTGCCGGTAGGCGTCGAACTGCTCGTCTTCCGACGGCAGTTCCTCGCGGTGCATGAAGAGGTATTCCGTCCGGAACAGCCCGATGCCTTCCCCGCCCTGGCTGCGGATGGACGCGGCGTCGGAGGCCTTCTCGATGTTCGCGAGTAGCGGAACGCTGACACCATCGAGCGTCACGCCGGGCTTCTCGATCGCATCGCGCAGCTTTTCGTTGAGGTCGACCTGCTTGCGGACGAGTTGGCCGTATTCGAAGAGCGTCTGATCCGTCGGGTTGATGATCAGGACGCCGTTGAAGCCGTCGAGCAGGGCGTATTCACCCGTGGATAGAAGTGTGCTCGCGTTCTGCAGTCCGACGATCGCCGGGATCTCCATGGCGCGCGCCATGATCGCCGAATGGCTGTTGCGGCTGCCGGCATCGGTGGCGAAGCCGAGCAGCGTCTTCTTGTCCATCATCGCCGCATCGGACGGCGACAGGTCGTCGCTGACGAGGATGCAGGGCTCGGAAAGTTTCGCGGGATCGAACTCGTTGGACCGCCCGAGGAGATTGTTCAGGACGCGGTTCGAGACGTCACGGATGTCGGCCGCGCGCTCGCGGAGGTATTCGTCCTCGATGGCCCCCAGCGTCTTCGCGTAACGCTCGGCCACGGTGTTGAAAGCGTGTTCGGCATTGGCGCGTTCCTGCTGGATGAGCCGCGTGACCTCATCGACCAGCGACTGGTCCTCGAGCACGAGCAGATGGGCGTCGAAGATGCTCGCGTCCGCCGAACCAAGCGCCTTGGTCACGCGGCGTTGGACTTCGGTGATCTGTTGGCGGGTCAGGACGAACGCGTGCTGGAGCCGATCCAGCTCGGCTTTGACCTGGGATTCCTCGATCAGCCGGTGGGGAATCGTGTGGTCCGGCTTGCCGACGACCAGGATGCGCCCACGACAAACCCCTCCCGAGACAGCCATGCCTCGGAAGATTCGTTCTCCAGGTCGTGCGCCTTGCGCCATGCGGGATCATTATTCGCCGCGCTGGAGGGATGAAAAGGAATTCTTCCCAACCCCGGCTTCCAGGGCGAATCACGCCAAACCCGGCGGTTGAGGAGGGGTGCCAACAAGCCGGAAACAACAAACGAATCCCCACGGAACTGGCGGCAAAAAGCTTGGAGACTTTCCCCGGGATCAATCCCGACGCGACACCGCCCTTGACTCGATCTGAGGATCGGGCGCTCCTGTCGTCGTGCGTCCGCCGTTCCAATCACCGCCGCTGCGGATCTTCCGCAAACGCTCCGCCAAGGAGGATATCCTGGCGCAGTGGCGCACGGGCGACTTCGAATCGGACGACAAGGCCCTCCGCCGCGTGGGCAAGACGATCGGCGAGATCATGCCGGGCATCCTCCAGAAGCTCCGGATCGAGCAGCGCCAGTCGGAGACGGAGATCCTCCAGGTCTGGAAAAACCTGATCGACCCGACCCTCACCGCCCACGCCAACCCGACGGGCATCCGCAATGGCACGCTCTTCGTCACCGTCGACAGCAGCGTCTGGCTCGATGAGATCGTCCGCTATCGCCGCCGCGAGATCCTCCAGCGCCTCCAGAGCGCGTTCGGACCCCAGCTCATCCAGCGCATTTCCTACCGCGTCGGGTGAACTTCCGAACGGAAGATTTGCCGGGCGAACAGATCCTGATTGCTCCGCCGCAACCGCCGGGAGTTAATCCGCGCGCCCGATTTACCCCAGACCCGACATGGACAGCTTTCTCATCAAAGGCGGCGTGCCGCTGCACGGCGACGTTCAGATCAGCGGCGCCAAGAACGCGGTGCTCCCGCTCATGGCCGCCACGCTCCTCACCTCCGGCGAATGCGTCATCCGCCGCGTGCCCAACCTCAGCGACGTGCGCTTCATGGGCCAGATTCTCGAATCGCTCGGCTGCGAGGTGAAGTGGGACGGCGACTGCGTCCGCGTCCGGGCCGCCAAGCTCAAGCCCGTCGGCGACTACGAACTCATCCGCAAGATGCGCGGCTCCGTCTGCATCATGGGCCCGCTCCTCGGCCGCACGCGCAAGGCCACCGTGTCCCTGCCCGGCGGCTGCATCATCGGAGCCCGGCCGATCGATCTTCACCTGAAGGGATTCGAAGCCCTCGGTGCGAAGATCACCATCGAAGGCGGCGACGTGAAGGCCGTGGCCAAGAACCTCTCCGGCACCAGCATCTTCCTCGGCGGCCGCGCGGGCCCGACCGTTCTCGGCACCGCGAATGTCATGATGGCCGCCACCTTGGCCGAAGGCGTCACCGTCATCGACTCCGCCGCGTGCGAACCCGAGGTCATCGATCTGGCGAAATTCCTCAATGCCATGGGCGCGCGCATCACCGGCGCGGGCAGCCCGACGATCACGATCACCGGCGTGAAGGAACTCCACGGCGCCGAGCACGAAGTCATCCCTGATCGCATCGAAGCCGCCACCTACGCCATCGCGGCGGCCGCGACCAACGGCGAGGTTACCCTCAAGGGTATCCGCACCGACCATCTCCATGCCGTCCTCGACAAGCTCCGCGAAGCCGGCGTGAAGCTCGACCGTGTCGGGCCCGACCTGAAGGTTTCGCGCGGCCGCAAGCTCAAGCCCGTCGACATCACCACGCAGCCGTATGCCGGATTCCCCACCGACGCGCAGGCCCAGATGATGGCGCTGATGTGCCTCACGCCCGGCATCAGCATCATCACGGAACGCATCTTCGAGGCGCGTTTCATGCATGTGAGCGAACTGGCCCGGCTCGGCGCGGAAATCTCCATCGAAGGCCCCAGCGCCATCGTGAAGGGCGGTCGTCCGCTCAGCGGCGCGCCCGTCATGGCCAGCGACCTCCGCGCCTCGGCCGCGCTCGTCATCGCCGGCCTCGCCGCCAAGGGAACCACCCAGGTCAACCGCGTCTACCACCTCGACCGCGGCTACGAACGGATGGAACTCAAGCTGAACGCGCTTGGAGCCAAGATCGAACGCACCAAGGGCGAGTAACGGTGCGCCGTAGGCCGGGCGTCCGCGCCGGGCCAGTGGGTGTTCATCCACGAAGGACACAAAGAACACCAAGGCTTCCGAGTTGATCCGTAGCGCAGAGTGGCACTCTGCCGTTTCGCCGAATGGCATTCGGCCCGGCTGCCGGAATTGCGGGAGGCCTGCGGATTTCCAATCCGCGATACAGCCGACTGCCAGTCGGCGCTACGACGAAGGACGGGCGTTCTTTGACGGTCTGCTAACCACAGAGGACGCGGACCAAGCAGAGGGAAGCCACGATTTTGATCGCGTCTTCGACGTAGCTGCGGAGCAGCGCCAGAAAGTAGCCCACAGCGTGAGCTGTGGGTTAGGACGTCAGAAGAACCCAGCCCCGGAGGGGCGGAAGAATGTCTGGAGCCACTGATTGGTGGACCGCTCTGCCGCCCCTCCGGGGCTCTTTCCGTCGGCGCTTCCCACCCCGGGCTCACGCCCGGGGCTACTTTCTACCGCGCCTCCGGCGCTGGGAGAACGTTGGCCCCGGCCACTGGATGCGGTGCCACCTAATTGCCCGAGCCTCAAGAAGGTCTGCGCACCCGACCGACCAAGACGGCTACGCCTCCGGCGAACACCAGGACTCCGGTGGCGGGTTCTGGAACCGGGGTGACCCGCAGGTTGTCCAGAGACCAGCCGAAGCCGGGGACTTCCACGCGGGACAAGCCGGTGAAGCCGGTGAAGGCGAAGGTCTGGAAGTCGGGCAGCGGGCCGGTGCCGTCGATGATGCCATCGGTGGTGAGGTTCCGCGTCACGGTGCTGCCGTCAGGGCGGTAGCCGATGAAGCGGACCGTGGCCGCGTCCGGCACCACCGTGCTGTATTCCCCCAGGTCCACGGAAAGCAGGTCGAACAGGCCGCCGTTGGTGAAGCTGAAGACAAGGGAGTCGCCAAGCGAGGTTTGGACGTAGGCGGTTCCATTATCCGGAGTTCCTGTCACTCCCCCTCCATTGCGAATGAACCCGTTCCCCGGTTCTACGACGCCTAGCGGCCTGAACCACATGCCTCCTTCAAAGTATTGCTGGACGATAGCCCCTGAACCCGGTTCCTGCGCCGGTGGTCCTTCAAATGCGAACGTAACAATCCCTTGCGCGCGGCAAGGCAGAACAGCGGCAAGGTGGAACCACGCGCTGAGGCAAATCAACCAACGGGCTGCTGAACTGGTTGGGAACAGTTTCATGTTCATTCAATACCCCTTCGCCCGGAACCACTCGACCGCGTCGGCCAGCGCCTTCTTGGGCGGGGTCTGCGGGAGCCCGAGTTCGCGGATGGCTTTGGCCGGATTGAACCACATCTTGTAGGCCGCCATCTTCACGCCGGCCAACGGCGCCTTGGGCGGTTTGCCGGTCAGCTTGGACAACCCTCCATCCACCACGGCGGCGGCGTAGGCCACGGCGTAGGGCACCCGCATCTTAGGCGCGGGCACGCCGGAGACTTCCTGCAAGACCAGCAAGGCTTCCTTCATCGACCAGTTGCCGTCGGCGTTTCCGAGGATGTAACGCTGGCCGATCCGGCCCTTCTCCGCCGCGAGGATGTGGCCCTCGGCCACGTCGCGCACGTGGACCCAGTTCAACCCGGTGTCGAGATACGCGGGCATCCGGCGGTGGATGAAGTCGACGATGACCTGCCCCGTCGGCGTGGGTTTCACGTCGCGCGGACCGACGGGCGCGCTGGGATTCACGATGACGATGGGCAACCCCTTGGCCGCCAACTCGCGGGCCACCACTTCGCCGCGCCACTTGGAGATCTTGTAGTGGTTGCTCATCTGCGCCTCGGAGACGGGCGTCGATTCGTCGGTCGGCGTGAAGCGTCCCTGCGAGTCCGCCTTGGGCAAACCAATGCAGCCGACGGTGCTGGTGTAGACGATGCGCGAACATCCGGCCTCGGCGGCGGCGGTGAGGATGTTGCGCGTGCCGTCGACATTGGCGGCATACATCGGCGCGTAGTCGCGCAGCCACAGGTGGTAGCTGGCCGCGACGTGGAAACACCGGTCGCATCCGCGCATCGCGGCGGCGAGCTTGGCCGGGGAATCCAGCAGATCGCCGGGCACGGCTTCGTATTCGGCGCCTTCGAGCCCGCGCAGGTCCGCACCGGGACGCAGCAACGCCTTCACGGCCCAGCCGCGCGCGTTGAGCGCGTGGACGAGGTTCGCGCCGATGAAGCCCGAGGCTCCGGTGACAAAACAGGTTCCAGCCATCGCGGCGGGTGTAGACGACACGGGCCGCCGCCGGAAGCAAAAGGTTCGCCCCGCCTTGATCCGACCGGCATCCGACCAATGACGGAAGGCCGTCCCACAACCGGCGCTTCATTTTTCAAAACTCATCGCTAGCGTCTGGAGGCATGAACCTCGCTTCCGCCTTCACCCACTCGGCCACAGCGTCGATGGACAAGCCCGCGATCCACTGGGGCGATTCCTCCGTGCTTTACGGCGCACTACTGCATCAGGCGCGGGCCGTGGCCCGCCTGCTGAAGGAGAAATTCGGGGTGGAACCCGGCATGCGCGTGGGGCTCCTGCTGAAGAATCGGCCCGAGTTCGTTCCGGCGATGTTCGGCGTGCTGATGGCCGGGGCCGTGGTGGTGCCGTTCAACACGTTCCTCAAGCCGGACGAAATCACCTTCATCATCAACGACGCGGGAGTCGACGTGCTGCTGACGGAGCAGGCGATGGAGGAGACGTTGGCCGTCCTCCGTGACCGCTTGCCGGATCTCCGCACATGGAACGTCGAGCGCCTTGAAGACCTCGGACAATCCGGCACCGACGCCGCTCCGCTCGCCACGCGCATAGCGGGCGATCTCGCGGTCATCGTCTACACGTCGGGCACGACCGGCCATCCCAAGGGCGCGATGCTCACGCACGGCAACCTGCTCCACAACGTCGAGTCCTGCCGGAAGGTCCTCCACATCGTCGACCACGACCGTTTCGTCCTGCTGCTGCCGATGTTCCACAGCTTCATGCTGACGGTCTGCATCCTCCTGCCGCTGCTCACGGGCGGCGCGATTGTGTTGGTCCGGGGCCTCGCCCAGCAGAAATCGATGGTCCAGGAAATCGTCGCCAACCGCGGCTCCATCCTGCCCGCCATGGCCTCGCTGTTCCGGGCCCTGGCCGGACTTCCCGCCGGGGCCACGCTGCCGCTGCGTCTCTGCATCAGCGGTGCGGGGCCTTTGCCCGGCGAGATCCTGCGAATGTTCAACGGGCGGTTCCCGGACGTCCCGTTGATCGAGGGCTACGGCCTGAGCGAAGCCAGCCCGGTCGTCACCATCAATCCCGTCGAAGGCCCATGGAAAGCAGGCTCCATCGGCGTCCCCATCCATGGCGTGGAAGTCTCGGTGCAGGACGAGTCGGGCAATCCCCTCGCCGTCGGCGAGGAAGGCGAGATCTGCGTCCGCGGCGGCAACGTCATGGCGGGCTATTGGAACAATCCCCCGGCCACCGCGGCATCCATGCGCGATGAATGGCTGCTGACCGGCGACATCGGAAAAGCCGATTCCGAC
>JAYUUX010000450.1:0-2446 GCA_043754645.1 Verrucomicrobiales bacterium
AGACGAAACGTGCCCGGGTGTTGGAGCGCGATCTCTTTGAGGAAATCGATTTCCGGGCCTGCCTCGGAGCCGATGGGGACGATGACGCCGTCGCAACCCGCGGTTTCCGCGAGTCGGCGGATGTCGTCGCCGGAGGAGCCGAAGTGCAGTTCGAACTTCATCGAAAGCGGACGGAGCCGGGCGCGGAGCAGATCGGCCTCCGACACGCTTTTTGACCAGACGAGGATCTTTGGCTTGGCCGGTTGGCCGAGCGGGCCAGTCGCGAGCGAGTCGAGCGGTCCGCTCGCGGCTACGGGTGGCTGGACTGGCGGTCGGCCGTTCGTGTCATTGGAAGGACCGGAAACCTTGGGAGCCTCCGCGGCGACCGTCTCTCGTTTCCAGATTTGCCAGAACATACTGGTGGGTTTGTCGGAAGATCCGGGTTGGGGCTCCAGGAATAAGGTGGGCTTGGTTCGGGCCGGGCACTTGTTCCGGTGGGGATCAGCGGTTCGCCCCCGCTGGAGGTTTGGCCTTGTCGTCGGCCTCTTCGTCGAGGCCACAAACCTGGCGCCACTGGATGCGCCGTTCGGGGAGTCCGACGGACGCGAGATAGTCGGAGTCCATACCCTTGGTGCGCGAAGAACCGGCTGCGCCTTCCGAGGCGAGGGCGTTGGCGGCGTGGACGGCGGTGAGAACGGAGAACTTCCGGTCGCCGCTGCGGCCCGGGTTGTGGTGCCACCCGACGGATTGCATGAGTTCGAGCGGGAGACCCCAGAGGCCCATGAGCACGCCGCCGAGTTCGGCATGGGTGGTGCCGAAGGCCTGTTGTTCCGCGGCGCTGACGGGGATGCGCTCCGTGCGGGAGACGTCGAGGACCTTGAGGTATTCCTCGGGCAGGTTGCCGGCGAGCATGAGTTTGCCGACGTCGTGGAGGAGGCCGGCGGTGAAGGCGGCTCCGGCGGTCTTGGCGTCGCGCACCTCCCACTTGGCGATGGCCTGCGCGTAGGCGCCGATCTTCATCGAGTGGCTCCAGAGCTGGTCCAACCCTAGGGCGGCGATGATCTTGGGATCGAACTGGGAGAAGACGCGTGCGACGAGGATGAGGCCCTTGACGCGGTCAGCACCAAGGAACATGACCGCGTCGGACGCGCTGACGATCGGCTGATGCAACCCGAAGAAGGACGAGTTCACCAATTGGAGCATCTTGGCCGTCACGACGGGATCCTCGGCGACGATCTCGGCGACCTTGGCCAGCGAGGCCTCGGGCGAATTCAGCTCATCCACGACCCGCGTGTAGACCGTGGGGAGCGATGGCAGCTTCTTCATTCTCCCGACCAGAGCCTTGAGTTCCTGGGTGTCCATCCAGGTGCGCATCAGGGTGCAACGGTCGAGGATGCTTTCCCACGTGTCCGGCTCTGGATCGAGGGAGACATGGTGGGTGAACGGGTCTTTGGTGAGGGACTGCAAGTGGGACCGTTCCGCGGAACGAACGAGGCGGAATGTTCCGGGCCGGAACACGACGATCTCCTTCAGGAACTCGATTTCCGGGCAGGCCTCCGCGCCGACCGGGACGATGACGCCGTCGCAGCCCGCGGAATCTGCGAGTCGGCGGATGTCGTCGCCCGAGGAGCCGAAGTGCAGTTCGAACTTCATCGAAAGCGGACGGAGACGGGCCCGCAGGAGGTCGGCCTCGGCCACGCTCTTCGACCACACGAGGATCTTTGGCTTGGGGATCTTGGCCAGCGCTTCGGCCGCAAGGGACTGGAGCTTCGGGCTTGCGGCCGTTTCGGGTTCGGCTTCGGCGCGCGTTGCCGCGGTTGTCGTCTTGTCCGTGGCCTTCGCGGCCGCCGGGACACTTTTGTCACGTTTCCAAGCATTCCAAAACATACTGCCGGGTTGTCGGCGGACCCCGTTCCGGACTTCACGACAATTCTGCGGAAATCTCGGAAGACGACGGGATGGCCTGCTAAGTGGCGCCGAGCCGGAAGAAATTCCTGCCCCAATCGCCCGCGGTCTCCGTAGTCTCTCCGCGGCCCGCTCGAGATACGTCAAGCGGGCCGGATTGATGACCAGTGCGACGCCAGCAACTCGTTCCGCCATCGTGACCGTGGCCATGGGCCGCTCCACGGAACAGCTCGACTACACGTTCACCAGCTTCGCCACGCACAACCCGGGCATCCCGCTCCACGCGTTCATTCTCGGATCGCAATTGCCGAAGCGGCGGCTGCCCGGGATCGAATACCACCTGGTTGCACCCGTCCCCGATTTCTCCCATCCGCTGCGGGAGGTCTACTTCCGTCGGCACGGACTCATCGACCAACTCGACGTCGACCACGTGCTCGTCGTCGACAGTCTCGACGTGCTTTGCCTGCGTCCGCTTCCGGCGTTCGATTCCGTTCTGCGCGACTTCGCCATGGCCGCCTGCGTAGAGAACATCGGCAGCCGCTACATCCTCGGACAGGGCTAC
>JAYUUX010000451.1:0-5425 GCA_043754645.1 Verrucomicrobiales bacterium
CGCGGAGCGACAATTCATATCTACCCGCAAAACACGTGACGCTGTTCCAAATAGGCGGGCGTGTCTTGCTGGCGAAGTTTGAGATAAAATGATCGACGTTGGTGGCTCCAAAAAGCGTTTCGACTTCCTTTGGCAGAATCAGCGTCTCAATGCCGTGTCTCACAACTTGGTCGTGGCATTCGAGTTCGCTCAAGGGGGCGCGGGTGCTTGGAAGCTTTTTGTCCTCGTTCAAGTTGGGGAGGCCCGTCTTTCGATCTCGCAGGGCTTCGATTGCCCGTTTGACAGGCTTATCGAAACCCTCTTTCCGATTGCGGATGGGGTCTCTGGCTTGCCTGACATATTCATCAAAATTCTTGATGGTTGGACGATTTGTGACAATCGGCACGTTTACAACCGACCAATCACCTCTACTTTTGACCAAGAGCTTCCACTCACTCTCGCTTAATTCTCCCCGATTGGGACCAATTCCGCCTTTCAGTGTCGCTCGCGCATTTCCAGAAGCAGAAAGTTCAACCTTGGTCACCTCGTTGATCGATATGACTGCAGAAGCCGTTGCTCGATTTAGGCTGCACTTCTCGTAATCAATCGCGATGGGGACTTGGAGCGCGAGAGTGTATCTCCCGGCAAAATAGGTGACGCTGTTCCAGACGGGAGAACGTGTTTTGCTGTAAAAGCTTGAGATGAAATGGTCCACGTTTGTGGCCCCGAACAACGAATTGACCTCCTGAGCAAAACTCAACGTGTCCATGCCATGCTGAACGACTTTGTCATGACATTCGAGTTCCTTCAGGATGTCAGCCGACTGGAGGTTCATCGCAACAAGCACCAGAGCTATCAAACAAAACGTTTTCATTTTCACAACGGGATTGCAGGTCATTCTGACCGGACCCTCACAACCGCCCCGGACAAGTGAGAGTCTTGGTTGATGTTTGATGGTTGTCGTTGGTGTGTAGTTTGTCCATTGCCGCTGGCGGGAGGGCGGCAGCCCTTAATTCCCCGTTGTCCTTCGGCTTGGGTTGAGCACACTCCTGCCCATCCCATGAACTCGCTTCAACGCTTCAACCGTCGTTCCTTCATCAAGGCCGCCGCCGTGGCCAGCGCCCCGTTCCTGCTGCCATCCAGCGTCTGGTCGGCCGCGACGAAACCCGGCGACAAGATCACGCTCGGCTTCATCGGCGTGGGCATCCAGTCGCGCGGATTGATGGGCGGGTTCCTCGCCAAGTCCGAGACGCAGGTCGTGGCCGTCTGCGACGTCGACACCACGCGCCGCAACGACGCCAAGAAGCGCGTGGACGATTTCTACGCCAAGCAGAAGGACACCTCGTTCAAGGGCTGCGACGCCTACAACGACTTCCGCGAACTGCTCGCCCGAAAGGACATCGACGCCGTGGTCATCGCCACGCCCGACCATTGGCACGCCTACATGGCCATCGCGGCCGCCAAGGCGGGCAAGGACATCTACTGCGAGAAGCCGCTCTGCCAGTCGATCGTCGAGGCGCGCGAGATGGTGAAGGCCGTGCGGAAGAACAAGCGCGTCTTCCAGACCGGCTCCATGCAGCGGTCGTCGAAGGAATTCCGCGTCGCGTGCGAACTCGTCCGCAACGGCGTGATCGGCAGGATCGAGAGGGTCGACGTCGGCATCGGCGGTCCCGGGAAATTCTGCGACCTGCCGGAAGAGGCCGCCGAACCCGGACTCGACTGGGACATGTGGCTCGGGCCCGCACCGGTGCGTTCCTACAACTCCGTCCTCAGCCCTCGCGGCATCCACAAACATTTCCCCATGTGGCGCGCCTACCGCGAATACGGCGGCGGCATGGTGACCGACTGGGGCGCCCACCACTTTGACATCGCCCAGTGGGGCCTCGGCATGGACGAGAGCGGTCCGGTGGAGATCTTCCCGGCGGCCAAGCCCGATGCCGACAGCGGCGTGCGTTTCCGCTATGCGAACGGGATCGAGGTCACGCACCAGTCGGACAAGTCCCCCGGCAACGGCGTCTGGTTCCACGGCAAATCCGGCATGATCTACGTCAACCGCGGCAAGTTTGAGCTCACGTTGGATGGCCAGAAGAAGGTCGAGGGCATCAAGGATCTCGACACCGTGGCCAGCACCTATCTGACCGCCAAGTCGGTCCGCCTCTACAACAGCACCGACCACAAGGCCGATTTCCTCGCGTCCATCCGTTCCCGGCAGAAACCCATCTGCGACGTCGAGATCGGCGCGCGCACGGTCAGCGTCTGCCACCTCGTCAACATGGCCTACAACCACGGCGCTGCGCTGAAGTGGGACCCGAAGCGGGAGAAGTTCATCGGCGGCACCGGCAAGGCCGAATGGCTCAACGTGCCGCACCGCGGCAACTGGCAGGTCGGTTGAACGGCCGCGCCCATTTGCCATGACGACCGTTGCCAACACAGGTTGCCGCGCATTGCTTGCCGTCGCTTTAGTCGCGGCAATGGGAGGTTCCGCACTCGCGCAAACCCCGGCTCAACCGGGCAAGACGCCGGCCCCTGATGCGTATCGCAAGTTTGCCCTGACCCACGAGGGCGACGCCGCCCGCGGCGCGAAACTGTTCGCCGATGAGCAGAAGCTCGCGTGCGCGAAGTGCCATTCCACCGACGGCAAGGCGTCGAAGGCCGGGCCCGATCTCTTCGCAGCGGGGGATGCCTTCGCGCGGCGTGATCTCGTCGATTCCATGCTCACCCCTTCCGCGACGATCTCGCCGGGCTACGGCACGGTGCTGATCGAGACCAAGGCCGGCGAGGAGTTCCAGGGCGTGCTCAAGCAATCCACCGCGACCGAAGTGCAGTTGATGGGCGCCGACGGCAAGCTTGTGCGTTTCGCCAAAGCCGACATCAAACGCCAGGAAGGCAGCGCCACGTCGCTCATGCCGGAAGGGCTGCAAGCCGGCCTCTCGCTGCAGGAATTCACGGACCTCACCGAGTATCTCACCACCCTGCGGCAGCCCGAGAACACGCTCGTCAGCGACCGCGGAATGCCGGCGATCATCCCCGAGTTGGCGAAGCCGATACGCGTCGAACCGTTCTTCGCGCAGTCGCTGCAGACTCCCCGGGGCCGGGTGCCCACCGGGCTGACGGCCCTCCATCAAGTGCCGGGTTACCCGGATGTTTTCCTCGTGCTGCACCAGAAGGGGATGATCTGGATGATGCGGAAGTCCGGAACCAACGAGACGAAGACCGTGTTCTCGGATCTCACGAAGGAGGTCTTCAGCGATCGCGGGCCAAACGGTCTTCTCGGCATCGCCTTCCATCCCAAGTTCAAGACCAACCGGAAGTATTACCTCCAGCACCAGATCTTCGAGGAAGGCTCGGTCGCCACGATCGTGGTCGAGAAGGAATTCTCCGCCGACTTCACCCAGGACTCCGGCAAGCCCGCCCGCCGCATCATCAAGACCGTCAGCGTGGCCGAGGACCACAGCGGCGGCTGGATCGAGTTCGGGCCCGACGGTTTCCTCTACTTCCCCATGGGCGACACCGGCCCGCACAACGACCCCAACGGCCACGCCCAGAACCTGCGCATGCTCCTCGGCAAGATGCTACGGATCGACGTCGACCGGCAGGAAGGCTCCAACGCGTATGCCATTCCCAGGGACAATCCGTTCGTCGGACAAGCCGACGTTCGCCCCGAGATCTGGGCCTACGGATTCCGCAACCCGTGGCGCTTCAGCTTCGACAAGGTGACCGGAGATCTCTGGATGGCCGACGTCGGACAAGATCGTGCCGAGGAAGTGTCGATCGTCCGTCGCGGCGAAAACCACGGCTGGAGCGTGTTCGAGGGCTTCGAGCCGTTCTCCAACCAATACAAGGTGGAAGGCCGCAAGTTCACACCGCCCGTGTTCGCCTATCGGCGCAAATACGGGAACTCGATCACCGGCGGATACGTCTATCGCGGCGACAAACAATCTTCCTTCTACGGCGTCTATGTCTTCGGCGACTACACGTCGAAGCGGATCTTCGGTCTTACCCAGGAGAACGGCGTCCTCAAGACCGTCCGCCAGATCGGCACCGTGCCGCAGGCGCTCACGTCGTTCGGCACCGACGAAGCGGGCAATCTCTACGCGGTCGGCTTCGCCGGAATGGTCTACCGCCTCGACTTCAACGGCACCCGCTTCGACGACGTCCGCCACGACTGACATTCTGGAATCCCGAATGCCGACTCCCCGAGATCCGAAGGAAGCCCGAAGCCCGAAGCCCGCCAATGCTTCTGGCTCCGCCCTGGCAACTTCCTTCGCATTTCCGCCCTCGCCATTCGCCATCCGGACCAACTGCTCTCGCAGGGAGTTCCTCGGCCTCGTCGCTTTCGTTGCCGTTGCCGGCCCGCTCGTCGCCGAGGATGCGCCGGAGCCGATCATCGACATCCACCAGCACCTGAACTACTCGGGCCGCTCCGACGAGCAGTTCGTCGCGCACCAGAAGGCCATGGGCGTCACGATGACGATCCTCCTTCCCGCCGGACGAGTGCTGGATGTCGCTTCGACCCACAACGGCAAGTCGAACGGCCTCGCCGCCCAGATCAGCGGCAACGCCGAGGCCGAGGCCTTCGCCAAGGCGCGTCCGCAATCGTTCCGTTTCTTCGCCAACGAAATCACCGACCACGCCGAAGCCCGCACGACCATCGGGGCTTTCCTCAAGCGCGGTGCCATCGGCATCGGCGAACAGAAGTTCGGAGTCGACTGCGACTCGGCGGAGTTCCGCGGTCTCTGCGAACTGGCCGAACAACGTTCGGTCCCGATCCTCTGCCATTTCCAGCACGCGACCTACAACCACCACTTCGAGCGCTTCGACAAGGTGCTGGAGAAGTTCCCCAAGGTCCGCTTCATCGGCCATGCCCAGACGATGTGGGCGCACATCGACGCGAAGTGCGACCCGAAGATCCTCTACCCGACGGGCAAGGTGTCTCCAGGCGGCCTGACGGACCGGTATCTGGGGGACTATCCGAACTTCTTCGCGGACATGTCGGCCGGATCCGGACTTAACGCCCTGCTGCGCGACGAGGAACACACGCGAGGGTTCCTCGAACGGCACCGGAACAAGATCCTGTTCGGAAGCGACTGCAACGACGTCCTCGGCCGTGGTCCCGGCTGCCAGGGAACCCAGACCATCGCCGCCATCCGCCGCCTCGCGCCGAGCAGGGCCATCGAGCGGGAGATCCTCTTCGGCAATTCCAAGAGGTTCTTCGGACTATGAGAGCCAATGTCCCACAGGGTAGCGCAGGCCTCCGGCCTGCTGTTCCGGGTCTCCGGCCCGGAACAGCCGAGCGTGACCGGGGCCGAGCAGGCATTGCCCAGCGGATCATGCGCTCTCAGGACCGAAAGGCGGGCGCGCTGGCTTCTGCGAGGCGCTTGCTGCGGGCGTTGGCCACAAACCGTTCCGGGCGCGACGCCCGGAACAGCAGGCCGGAGGCCTGCGC
>JAYUUX010000452.1:0-2982 GCA_043754645.1 Verrucomicrobiales bacterium
CCACCGGACGTTCCCTGCCCGATGATTTCCCAATTCCCCAGTATGCCAACGACCCATCCTGAACCCAACGTTGTGGCCGGACCTTCCGGCATCGCGGGCACGGGCCTCTTTGCCGCCGCCGATTTCGAACCCGGCGACCATGTGATCGAGTATGTCGGCGAACGCATCGGCAAGGAGGAGTCGGACCGCCGTTGCGAGGCGCAGAATCCCTACATCTTCAACATCGACGAGCAGTGGGACCTCGACGGCAACATTCCCGGGAACCCCGCCCGGTTCATCAACCACTGCTGCGACCCGAACTGCGAGGCCGAGCAGGACGACGACGGCCGCATCTACATCAAGGCGCGGAAAGCCCTCCGCAAAGGCGAGGAACTGACGTTCAACTACGGCTACGACCTCGTGGACTGGGAAGAACACGTCTGCAACTGCGAGGCGTCGAACTGCGTCGGCTACATGATCGCCGACGAACACGTCGACACCATCAAGAGCAAGCTGGCGGGGAAGGATGTGGCGCCCACTCCGATATGATTACTTTCGGGATCGTCGAAGGCGCGCTAAAGAAATTCCGCCGCACACCTTGGCGGTTTCAACAGACATTCCACACCCCGCTCAAACGGTTGGACGAATTCGTCTCGGCAATTGATCAAGCATCGGGAGGATTCCAATGCGCTCAAATGATCATCGACGAAATCGTCTTCGAACCAACCAATCTCCTCAGTTTATCAAACTTGGCCGGTGCAAGAGCACAGTTGGGGCATGGATTCGTGATTGATGCTTCCGAAGGTGATGACGCCCGCGCGCTTCTAAAGGCGGCTCTCTCTTATTGGGTGGACTTCTGCTTCACCCCTCACCCCAAACCTTTCGTCATCTATGCGGACCACGATGAATTCGCGACATTCTTGGCCAATAGCCGCTCCAACCTGAATCGGGTCGTAACCCTACTTCAAAAGTCTCGATTCACGTCCGTCGACTATACGCTGGAGTTCTGAGGGCTTTCACGACTTTCCCCTTTGCACGCGCCACGGCGCGGCCAGTCTTTCCGCACCAATGTTTCGCGAGATCAAATCGGTCCACTTCGTCGGCATCTGCGGTTCCGCCATGGCCTCCACCGCCGTGGCCATGCAGGAGCGGGGTTTCCACGTCACCGGCTCCGACCAGAACGTCTATCCGCCGATGTCCACCTTCCTCGCCGAGCGGAAGATCCACGTCATGTCCGGCTACGCGGAGCAGAACCTCGCGCACAATCCCGACCTCGTCGTCATCGGCAATGCCATCTCGCGTGGCAATCCAGAAGCCGAGGCCGCGCTTGAACGGAAGCTCCGCTACACCTCGTTGCCCGAGCTGCTGAAGGAGTATTTCATCCGCGGCAAACGGTCCCTGGTCGTGACCGGGACGCACGGCAAAACCACTACGACTTCCCTGCTAACCTGGGTCTTCGAGCACAATGGCGCCAATCCGAGCTACCTGATCGGCGGCCTTCCCCCGAACCTCGGCCAAGGCGCCCGCTTCACCGACAGCCCGTGGTTCATCATCGAGGGCGACGAATACGACACCGCCTTCTTCGACAAGCGCAGCAAGTTCATCCACTACCTGCCCGAGGTCGCCATCATCAACAACGTGGAGATGGATCACGCCGACATCTTCGAGAACCTCGCGGCCATCCAGCTGAGTTTCCGGCGCTTCATCAACGTCATCCCGCGCAACGGCCTGCTCCTGGCCAATGGCGACGATCCGGCCATCACGCCGTTGCTCGACGTGAAACATTTTCCGGTGAAACGCTTCGGCCTCGGAGCGGGCAACGACTTCCGCGCCGAAGGCATCGAGCTCAGGCCGGAAGGCTCCTCGTTCAAGCTCGGCCAGACGGAATTCTCCATCCCCGTCATCGGCGAGTTCAACGTCCGCAACGCCCTCGCGGTCGCCGCCTGCGCGCGCCATTGCGGATTCAGCGACTCCCAGATCCAGTCCGCCTTCTCCACCTTCATGCCGGTGAAACGTCGCCTTGAGGTGCGCGGTGAAGCGCGCGGAGTGAAGGTGATCGACGACTTCGGGCATCATCCCACCGCCATCCGCGAAACCCTGCGTGCGCTGCGGGTGATGTTCCCAGGCCAGAAGCTCTGGGCCGTGTTCGAGCCGCGCTCGAACACGACGCGCCGCAACATCTTCCAGAACGAGCTCGTCGATGCCCTCGAACGCGCCGACGCCGTCGTCGTGGCCGAAGTGGCCCGGCTGGAGCAGCTCCCCGTCGATCAACGGCTGAACCCGCATCAGCTCATGGAGGAACTCCGGCTGCGTGGCCGTCCCGCCAGCTATCTGCCTACCGTCGACGCCATCGTGGACCACGTCGCCGAAGGCGCGAAGGAAACCGATGTCGTCTGCGTCTTCAGCAACGGCGGCTTCGGCGGCATCCACGAAAAGCTGCTGAAGCGGCTGGCGGCGTAGGCGTGCGGAGAGAATTGACCGGGACCATGCGGATAAAGGTAGGGCGGGTTTCCAGCTTGCCCCGTGCTGCCGGTGGCATACCCATAGACCAACGACATGACGGGCTCGCAACGTTTGGCTCCATGCCGTGATCCCCTTCGGCCAGGCAAGATGCCCGCCCTCCTGCGTGGCAGCCGCTTCGCGGCCCCAATCCCACTGCGTGGTTCCGGCCAAAAGCCCGGGCTCATCGGCCGGGCGAAGCGATGGCTCGGCTGTTCCTTTTCGCCGCCTTCAGTTGCCCGCAACCGGCCGCCACGTCGATCCCGCGGCGCTGGCGAACCGTGCTGGGGATCCCCGCGTCGGCGAGGACTTTCTGAAACACGTCCGCGGCCGAGTCCGCCGATTCGCGGCCGGCGAACTTTTCCGTCGGATTCAGCGGGATGAGATTCACATGCGCGTTCAATCCGCGTAGCAGCTCCGCGACCTGGCGGGCCGCATCCGGGGTGTCGTTGCGCCCGGCGATCAGCGTCCAGCCGAAGAAGATCTTCTTCCCCGTGCGCGAGT